>JAFCZV010000326.1 GCA_019314155.1 Deltaproteobacteria bacterium | reverse complement strand
TCAGTTTTTAAGCTGGGTGTTATTATCTTTCAAAATGCTAATCCGAGAACTAATTTTTTGACAGGAGTAACAAAATTTTCAAGATATTTTATCTTTAAATTATAGCATGTTTATTTTGCCTAATTCAGAATTTAATCGTTGTTTCCGTAAGTTACTTCTTTTTCAGCTACTGCCGACGGTCTTGAACGATCTTCCCGTTGGATCTCTATATGGACCGTTGCTCCGAGAACCTCTGCAACGCGGCGTAACATGCTCAGGGAATGACCCTCGTAAGATGGGGATTCAAGCCGACTAATTTGTTGCTGAGACGTTCCCACCTTTACGGCCAGTTCTTTTTGGGACAAACCGGCGTCTTTGCGCAGAGCAGCTAATTGCAAAGCCACATCCCAGGCCTGGCCGGCCTTTTTGAAGCGTTTTGCAAAATCAGAATCCTTCAACTGTTTTTCAAGGTATTCATCGAAATTTGTTTGTTGGTTCATGCTTGAAACCTTTCCAGCCAATCACGTTTTCTATCCAATGCAATCTTACGATCTCGGGCCGCAATTTTTGTTGCCTTACTTCTAATTCCGTGCACAGTAATGATCCTTCGCCCCTTTACAAAAAAGTACAGAATTCTTGTATTTAGTTTGCCCACATGGCGGAGTTCGAAAAGACCATCTTTAATAGTCTTTGAAAGAGGTGGTTTGTGATAAAGTCTGCTTCGAAGCTTAGCGAGACCGGCCATGACCATGGCAAAATCGTTTGGGTCCGATTCCTTAAGATCGTCGAGAAAATCCCGCACGGGACATCGTCCTGAACTCGTTTCATAAAATTCTATAGTAAATTCCATAACAAATCAACATCAATATTGATGTGTTAATTGAAAGGATAAACAGGGTTATCGGGATTTTTTGCTTAGATTTATATTAAGTCCATCCAGTAAATTCTGTCTGATATATTGAAGCGGTGATAGCCGTATTGATTTCGTGGATAATCGTTTCCAGATCACCCTAAAAACCTTACCCATTATATGCCGTGGTATTGGTGGTATGCGGCGCAGGTGCCTTCGCTGGAAACCATGCACGGACCGATGGGCTGTAGTGGCGTACATTCTCTTTTATAAAGCGGACATTCGGGCGGGGTTTTTAATCCCAAGAGGATTTCACCGCAGGCGCACCCTTTTGGGTCTTCAGTTTCACCGAGTTCGATACCAAACACTTTTTGTGCATCGAATGCAGCAAATTCCTTTCTTATTTTAAGACCGCTTTCCGGGATTGTTCCGAGGCCGCGCCAGTTTGCATCAGCGGTTTCAAACACTTTTTGCATGATGGCTTGGGCCTTTGGGTTTCCGTCGAATGTAACGGCCCGCTGATAACCGTTGGCCAGTTCCGGGTTGCCGGTTTCGATCTGCTCAACTAGAATGAGTATTGCCTGAAGTATATCGACCGGCTCAAACCCTGCAATCACAGAAGGAATATGATATTGTTCAAAAAAAGGGAGGTAAGCTTTTGTGCCGATAATCACGGAAACGTGCCCGGGTAGGAGAAAGCCGTCGATTTTTGTCTCCTCCCTGGATTTCATAAGGGTAAAAAGGGCCGGTGGAAGTACTTTATGCGCACTGAAGACAAAATAGTTGTCCAGATTCATCTCGTTTGCGGTGACGATTGACGCGGCGATGGTGGGCGCAGTGGTTTCAAAGCCTATCCCTAAAAAGACGACCTTTTTATCAGGGTTTTTTTGGGCAATCTCCAGTGCGTCGAACGTGGAGTATACCATCCGGACATCACGACCGTTTGCCCGTTGGTTTTGAAGGGAGGAGTGTGTACCGGGGACTCTCATAAGATCCCCGAATGTTGTTATAATGACATCGTCGATTCCTGCCAATTCAATACAGGCATCGATTTCACCCTGTGCCGTAACACATACCGGACACCCCGGGCCGGACAGAAGCAAAATCGTGTCCGGTAGAATCGATGGGATGCCGTTTCTGAAAACGGCCATTGTATGTGTGCCGCAGACTTCCATCAGGCGGATCTGTTTTTGATTTAAATTTTTTATATGTTCGACGATCTTCCGGGAAATCTGCGGATCCCTGTATTCTTCTAAATGCTTGATTGTCATATTTTTTCTTTAACTCGATAGTATAGGAATTTCCTTTTTTGGACACAGATTACCCCGATGAAATAGAAAAAGAAAATGCATTTCATTGGGCACCGCACAGCGGCATCTTCGACACGCAAAGATTGTCAAGATTCTTAAATTGCATAATAACAATATTATCTGTGTATACCTGCCCGCTCGTGCCTCGCATGGCAGGCGGGTCTGCGAAAATCTGCGTCCTATTTAACTTGATCAAGTTACAGCCGCAGCGGCAACCATGGCCTGGCCGAGCGCGATCCCGCCGTCGTTCGGGGGAACGAGGGTGTGGGTAAAAACCTGAAAATTGTTTCGTGTCAATGTCTGTATCAGGCCCGTTAATAGAAACGAGTTTTGAAATGCACCGCCGCTGAGTACAACACGATTCAGCCCGGTTTCTTTCCCGATGATACCGCATAATTCCGAGAACATCCGAACAAGGGTTGAATGGAATTTCCCGCTGATCTCTGATGGGTCCACCCCTTTTTGCATATCATTTGCCACACCGCGTATAATGGGCTGAAAAAGAACCCTGTGAACATCTCCGGACACCCAGTCATAGTCATAGGTTCCTACCGTGGTTTTTTTTGCCAGCATCTCCAGCTCCATGGCCGCCTGACCTTCAAACGAGACATGGCTTCTGATGCCGATAATCGATGCGATGCCGTCAAAAAGACGCCCAAGACTCGATGTGTATGGAGAATTCACCTTTTTTTGTATCATCTCCACCATAATTTTTATCCGCTTTTCATCGATTCTTTTCAATATCGGCAGATCAAGGTCCAAAAAGGCGTCACCAAAGGTGTCGTACAGATAACTCACGGCCATGCGCCAGGGTTCTTTAACGGCGGCTTCACCCCCCGGCATGGGAGTATAGGACAAGTGAGCCGCCCGGCGATAGGTTTTATGATCCGCAACCAGTATCTCACCCCCCCAAATATTGCCGTCAGCGCCATAGCCGGTTCCGTCGAACGAAAGCCCGATAACCGGTCCGTCGATCAGATTTTCCGCCATGCAGCTCACGATGTGGGCATGATGATGCTGTACCCGTATTTTCTTTATATCCTTTAATTCTTCTGCATACCGGGTGCTCAGATAATCCGGGTGAAGATCATAGGCAACAATCTCCGGTGAAATATCGATCATAGGCAACAATCTCCGGTGAAATATCGAGAAGTTGTTTCATGTGCTCAATGGTCGATATAAAAAACTCATAGGCCGAAAGATTTTCCAGATCGCCGATATGCTGGCTTAGAAAAGCCTGATTTTTCTTTGTGAGACACACCGTATTTTTCAATTCAGCACCGCAGGCCAGTATGGGCGGGACCGCTTTTTTAAGGAAAACAGGAACCGGAACATATCCCCTGGAACGACGGATAAACCGTGTGTCACCGGCAGATTCTCTTACAATGGAATCGTCGCTCCGCAGATAGATATCCCGGTTGTGGATTAAAAAATAATCGGCGATACCTGAAAGCCGCCGGAAAGCATCCTCATTGTCGATGGCAATCGGCTCCTCACTCAGGTTTCCGCTGGTCATGACCAGGGCGATAAAACCGTGGCGTAGAATAAGATAGTGAAGAGGGGTGTACGGCAGCATTGCGCCGAAATACCGATTTCCAGGTGACACGAGCTCTGAAATCGGATTGGGCTCTATTTTTTCCAAAAGAACAATGGGATGTTGGATAGAAGTCAAAAGTTCTTCCTCAGCCGGCTCGACCACCGCATATTTTCGAATATGCTCCATATCAAAAGACATAACGGCCATCGGCTTTTCTTCCCGATTTTTTCTTTCTCTTAAGGCTGCCACAGCATCTGTATTCCCGGCATCGACGGCCAGGTGAAAACCGCCAAGCCCCTTGATGGCGATGATACATCCCTGCTTTAAAAGCGTCGCCGTCTTTTCGATGGGGTTTGAGGTATTGATCTTGTTACGGTCTCTGTCAAAGAGGCTGACTTGTGGTCCACAGTCCTGACAGGCATTGGGCTGGGCGTGAAACCTTCTGTTTCCAGGGTTGTCATACTCAGCCTGGCATATGGGACACATTTTAAAGTGTTTCATGGAGGTTTTCGGCCGATCGTACGGAATGTCGTCGATGATGGTATAACGGGGGCCGCAGTTGGTGCAGTTGATGAAAGGATAGCCAAACCGCCGGTCTTCGGGGTCAAACAGTTCCTGCCGGCAGGGGTCGCAAATGGAAACGTCCGGGGGGATTAGGGTGCTCATCAATGCCGTGTCCCCGCTGGCTGTGATTGAAAACTCTTTAAAGTCTTTTACAGGTTCGTGGTGAAGAGAAATCTGGGTGATCCGGGCCAGGGGCGGGCATTTTCGGGGAAGATCTGCCGAAAAAGATTCAATATTATTTTGGGGACCTTCAACATGGATGACAACGCCTGAAGATGTGTTGGCGACTTCGCCGGTCAGACGGTATTGGTTTGCAAGCTGATAAACAAAAGGGCGAAAGCCGACACCTTGTACGATACCGTTTACTTCCATTCTTCTGGCCACCCAACTGCTCGCCAATCGTTATCCGCCTCCTTTTTTTGGCTTGTCGAATATCAGCGAAGCTGCTTCCCTGATAAGATTCAAGGATTCCATGGCATCTTCTTCGTTTATTTTGTTGATGGCAAAACCGGCATGTACGATAACGTAATCTCCAACCTTGGGGCTTTCGATCAGAAGCAGGCTGGCTTCTCTTCGGACACTGTCGACATCGATGGTGGCCACATTATTTTCAATTTTTATGATTTTAGATGGAATGGCAAGACACATCCGTATGTATCCTTTTTAATTTCGCTTAACCAGAATAAACGCTTTTCCCAGACTTTTTGTCAAAATGGTCGAAATGATCTCACGATGAGATTTTGAAACCAGCAATCCGTTTCTTGCTTTTAAATATCAAAAATTGGGCTGTTGTTCAACCCGGAAAAACGACCGTTTCAGCGAACTCGATCCGTGCAAAATTCAGGGATTAAAAGAGAATCAGTTTTCTTTCGCTTGAACCTTAATTCCGATGATTTTCAGCTCTGCGATCACTAGGTCGACCAGACGGCTTAAATTCCGGGCGACTTCGGTGGACAAGCTCAGACCTGTGGAAAACTGTTTGGGTTCAATGCCGAACAGGGTAATATTTTGAGGCATGATATCCGTGATGACGGCAACTCCCATAACATCGGCCAGACCGATTTGATGGGGGGAAGTTTT
>JAFCZV010000325.1 GCA_019314155.1 Deltaproteobacteria bacterium | reverse complement strand
AGCGAACCGTGGCACCTATTCTTGAAATGTCCGAAAGATCTTCCAGGGTCATATCGTGCATTCCGACAGCGATTTCTTTCATAACAAAACGTCCTCATTCAAACGGGTTTTTGGGTTTTTTGATCATGTACGATAAGGGCATAAAATTTTCTTGATGTATTCAGTTATATTAACAATAATATAATTGGTTAGAAATTACAATTGCCAAAGGAGAGAGAAATGATTTGGAACAGTGACATTTCAAAGGCCATGACGATCCAACTGGAAAAGATATTTGACAAATTACCCGAACATCCCGAATTTGTTAACAGTGTTCGAAGAGCACCCAAGAGGAGTTTTACGCTTTCACAGAGAGATACCGCACTTGCGCTAACCAATGCATTGAGATATATCCCTGAGAAATGGCACAAAAAACTGGCCCCTGAATTTTTAAATGAACTTCTAACAACCGGAAGGATTTACGGGTATCGATTCAGGCCGGAGGGGACGATTACCGGCCGGCCGATCGATGAATATAAGGGAGAGTGTATTGAAGGAAAAGCGTTCCAGGTGATGATCGATAATAATCTGGACTTTGATATCGCCCTTTATCCCTATGAACTTGTTACCTACGGAGAAACCGGCCAGGTCTGCCAGAACTGGATGCAGTACAGGATCATCAAACGGTATCTGGAAGAGATGACTCAGGATCAGACACTGGTTGTTGAATCCGGCCATCCCCTCGGATTGTTTGCTTCGTCCTCGGAAGCCCCCCGAGTCATCATAACTAACGCGCTCATGGTGGGCGTTTTCGACGATCCGGAAAACTGGCATAGGGCCGCGGCGCTCGGTGTGGCCAACTATGGCCAGATGACCGCCGGCGGATGGATGTACATCGGGCCCCAGGGAATCGTTCACGGGACCTACAGTACGATTCTGAATGCTGGGCGGACAAAGCTCAATATACCGCCGGACAGAGATTTAAGCGGTTACTTGTTTGTAACGTCAGGGCTTGGTGGAATGAGTGGCGCGCAGGGCAAGGCCGTGGAGATTGCCGGCGGCGTCGGGATCATTGCCGAAGTCGATTACTCTAGAATCCAAACACGACATGAACAGGAGTGGGTCCACGATGTCGTGGATGACCCCGGAAAAGCTTTTGAACTGGCAAACAATTATCAAAACAAGAGGGAGAGGAGGGCCATTGCATTTTACGGGAATGTCGTAGACCTGCTTGAATACGCTGTGGGTCATCATGTCAAAATCGATCTGTTGTCAGATCAGACATCCTGTCATGCGGTCTATGAAGGCGGGTATTGCCCGCAGGGATTAACATTTGAACAGCGGACCGACCTTCTGGAGAAAGATCATAAAAAGTTCAAAGAATATGTTAACACATCTCTGAAGCGTCATTATGAACAAATTAAGATACTAGTGGAGAGGGGGACTTACTTTTTTGATTATGGAAACAGTTTTTTAAAGGCAGTATTTGATGCCGGTGTTAAAGAAATCTGCAAGAATGGTAAGGATCCAATAGATGGATTTAATTTTCCCTCCTATGTCGAAGACATCATGGGACCTTTGTTATTTGATTATGGCTATGGCCCGTTCCGGTGGGTCTGTCTCAGCGGAAAGAGAGATGACCTGTTGAAAACCGATGCTGCCGCCATGGAATGCATCGATCCGGACAGAAGATTCCAGGATAAGGATAACTATGTATGGATCAGACACGCTGACAAAAACAATCTTGTTGTCGGAACCCAGGCCAGAATTTTGTATCAGGATGCCATGGGCAGAATGAACATCGCCCTTAAATTTAACGAGATGGTCAGGAATAGAGACATCGGACCGGTCATGCTGGGCCGGGATCATCATGACACCGGGGGCACCGACTCACCGTTTAGAGAAACTGCAAACATCAAGGACGGCAGCAACATTATGGCGGATATGGCAACCCAGTGTTTCGCGGGGAACGCAGCCAGGGGAATGAGCCTGGTAGCGCTTCATAACGGCGGCGGCGTGGGAATCGGCAATGCCATAAACGGTGGTTTCGGGCTGGTTCTTAATGGGAGTGAGCGGGTTGATAATATCATCCGAAGCGCGATTCCTTGGGATGTGATGGGTGGGGTTGCCAGACGCGCATGGGCAAGAAACAAAAATTCCATTGATACGAGTATAAAATATAATCAGACAAGAAAGGGAACCGATCATATTACGCTTCCGTTTATTCCGGATGAAAATTTAGTAAAGGATTTGGTCGCTGACGTATTTAACGAATGATGCAGGATACAGGAGACGTAAGCTCTGTATTTGTACGTGTTCACGGGGTGTGCTTCCCCGTGTAACGATATTGGCGGAGTGGCTTCGTCATTTCAATGACTTAGCAGTGGGGGAAACCGCGGCTCCCGCATGTTTTTCGCGGGAGAACGCGGAGGGGGAAGGAATGCCACCGCTGCTAAGTCACTGAAATGACCAGACACGTAGACGCCGGAGTGAAGCGGGGGAGCACACCCCGTGAACACGTACCTGTATTTGATCGGAAAGTGCTTCATTAATAATTATGGATCATCTCCCGATTAATTGTAGTTAATCAAGGCAAAATAAATGGGTTGTCTCCAATTGAGTAGGGGTGTTTATAAAGGGTTCCAGGATTCAAGGGTTCAAGGGTTCGAGTGAAATGCTTAAAAAAATAGGATTCAAGGAGTCGAGGGTTTAAGGGATCTGTTTAGAGATATTTGGATTACGTTAGGATGCATTACATATCTTATAGTTCTGTTTGCGAATTGGAAACTCAGATATTATTAGCAGGGGATTTAGATTTAATTGAAAAAGGTGAATTGGGCACACTAAACAAAGACATCGCAGAAATTGAAAGAATGTTGAAAGCGTTGATAAAGTCTTTAACAAACAAACCCTTGAACCCTTGACCCCTGGAATCCTTGAACCCTCTTCTCCAACTAAATTGGAGAAGAACAATAATTATATATCAAAGGAAACAGCCAATGACGGGCAGAAAACAAATCGTTGAATGTGTGCCGAATTTCAGCGAGGGCCGAAATCTGGAAAGAATAGAAAAAATCATTGATCCTTTTCGAAAAAAAGAGGGCGTCAAACTCAAAGGGACAAAGATCACAATCGTTTGGTCGTGACAATTGTTGGAGAGCCCGACCCTGTGAGAGGGGCTTTGATCGAAGCTATCGGTGCGGCCATCGAATGCATTGATATGAGAAAGCATGAAGGTCAGCATCCGAGAATGGGAGCGGTAGATGTGGTTCCGTTTATCCCCGTAAAAAACCTTTCGATGACAGAAACAGTCGAAATTTCTAGAAAAGTGGCGGAAGAAGTATCTGAAAAATATAATTTGCCCGTATTTTTATACGAAGAATCCGCGGTACGGCCCGAAAGACGAAACCTTTCCGATATTCGAAAAGGCCAGTTTGAAGGCATGACAGACAAGATCAAACAACCGGAATGGAAACCTGATTTTGGACCCGAGGAAATCCATCCGACAGCCGGTGTAACG
>JAFCZV010000036.1 GCA_019314155.1 Deltaproteobacteria bacterium | reverse complement strand
TTGTGAAAAGGCTTCGGTAACATTTCCATTGATAAGGGTTCAATTCTATGCCGCCGTGCAATCCTTTAAATGATCTATCATAGTTTTCATCTTTTTGATGAGCGGCATTAAGGTCGATTTGTTTTTTGCTGAGATTGCTGTTCCGCCAAGACTCCTTTTCAGGGATTCAACCGTGGTTTTATCGATTAGATCCTTTTTGTTCAGAACACGAATTAAGGGAATACCATCTAAATTAAGATCGGACAGTATTTTTTCAACAGATTTGATCTGGTCTTTAAAACGAGGATTGCTGATGTCTATCACATGCAGAAGCAGATCCGCGCTTTCAAGTTCTTCAAGGGTTGCGCGAAAGGCAACCATAAGGTCTTTGGGAAGATTTTTTATAAACCCCACCGTATCGGTAATTATGACTTCAATATCTCTCGGAAACTTAAGACGTCTGCTCGAAGGATCTAATGTTGCAAAGAGCCGGCTCTCTGCCCGTACACTACTCTTTGTAAGTGTATTAAGCAGAGTGGATTTCCCGGTATTCGTATAGCCGATAATAGAGATAACAGCAAGGCCCTTTTTTTTACGCTTAGACTTCTGCTGTTTCCGGTGTTTCCGTACCAGCAATAGTTCATTTTCCACCCGTCTGATTCGGTTACGAACACGCCTTCGATTGATCTCCAGTTTAGTTTCCCCCGGTCCGCGACCCCCGATACCGCCGGTTAGACGCGACATGGCCGTATTTTTGGTGACGAGACGTGGAAGTAGATATTTAAGTTGTGCATGCTCGACTTGAAGCTTTCCCTCCTTTGTTTGGGCGCGTTGGGCAAAAATGTCGAGTATCAACTGGGTCCGATCGATGACCTTTAGATCGATCTGATCAGTAATCGATCCTATTTGTGAAGGGTTTAGTTCCTGATCGAAGATGATTAGCGTTACCCCTTTCTGAAGTGCCGTAATGATCAAATCCTGGAGCTTGCCGGGACCCAAAAGGAATTTCGGATTTATTTTGCGGCGTTGTTGAAGCATCTTTTCGACGATTTCGATATCGCTGGATAAAGCCAGTTCTTCCAGTTCTTCCAAGGAGTCCATCGCCGTTTTTCTGGAGGATGTGGTAACACTAACAAGGAGCGCCCGTTCTTTTCCCGTATCAGCTTCATACACAGACGTTAAATGGGCCAGTTCCGCCTCAAGGGAGTGGATTAACTCGAGGCATCCGATATCGAGTTCATTGGGATCTAAAGGCTTTAGAAGCTGGAACGGTCTTCCATATGAACTTGTCGGCAAAATATATCCCACATGAACCTTATGAAGATGGCCGGTTTTAGTTATCGTTATTGCGGCCATAATGTCGAGCCTCAAAAGGGCAAGGTCTGTGAGATCGTCTTTTGTTAAAGCTTCATTGTTAAGGTGGGTATGTATGCATCTTAAACCTTTTAGGCGGCCCGGATCTGTACGATATTCGCTGGTGTCCGGGATCACGATTCTCTGATGATCTCCCACAACAACGTAGGCGATCTTTCCCTGACGGTTAATCAGAAGACCGATCTGGCGGCGTATATCATGGGAGAGTCTGCTGATATCGCGAGCAAGTTCAAATGTAATGAGGAATTGGGGTGGAAGGCGGCGCCGGTAGAGATTTTCAAGCCTGCGGATCTGGCTGGCCTTAAGCCCGCCGGTATTCCCGAACAGTTTTTTCATTTGGAGTTAACCCTAACGTTGCAAAAGTCGAGGGTGCTGCAGATCCAAGGCGTCAATGGTGCAGCCCCGCAGACAAAGCGGGATAGACCTCCGTAATTTACCGCAAGCCCTTGACAACGCTGGTCGAAGATCCCGTGAATAGCGGGGAGATGCAGTGCCATCGGCTTTCCCGTAGGGTAGATAACATGGCTGCTTTTCGCTGATTTCAGGATGCCATCTGGAGTTCATTCCAGCAGAACAGTTAAAAAAGGTTGAATGGCTTGTAATTATAACTTTTAAACCCATTTTGCCATGTTATTTATGCAACTATAGGGTTAACCCTAACGATGCATCACCCGGGTTATTCTCTGGCGCTATAATTTTCAAATCGAGTATACGAATCGATGAAAGTCAATGTCGCCATCCCTGTAGGTCCGTTTCTCTGCTTTGCCAGTAGGATTTCTGCTTTGCCCTTATTGGGATTATTTTCATCCCTGGTGTATAATTCGTCCCTGTAAATAAAAGCAACGACGTCGGCATCCTGCTCAAGAGCACCGGACTCCCTTAAGTCTGCAAGCTGGGGCCGTTTATCACTCCGTTCTTCCAGTTTTCTGTTCAACTGTGAAAGTGCCAAAACAGGAACATTGAGCTCTTTGGCAAGAGCTTTTAAAGACCTCGAAATTTCCGAGACTTCAAGGTCTCGTCGTTCAGCTGAAGCACGTCCTTTCATGAGCTGAATATAGTCGATTATAATGAGGCCCACATTATGTTCCCTTTTTAATCGACGCGATTTTGCTCTGATTTCCAGAACTGAAATGCTCGGTGAATCATCAATAAAAATGGGTGCTTGGGATAAAACCCCGGCGGCGTCTGTAATTTTTATCCAGTCATCCTGTGTTATGAACCCTCTTCTCAAACGGGATGAATCGATCCTTGCTTCACTGCTGAGCATTCGAAATGATAGTTGTTCTTTGGACATTTCAAGAGAGAATATGGCAACGGCAGAATTATCGTCAACGGCCGCATTTTTTGCAATATTGAGCGCAAGGGCTGTTTTTCCCATACCTGGACGACCGGCAAGGATAATAAGGTCTGATTTTTGTAAGCCGGCAGTTAATTCGTCAATTTTGGTAAAACCTGTGGCGATACCGGTTACAAGTGCCTTGTTCCCCTGACGCTCTTCAAGGGAATCGATATTGTCCTCAATGATTTCACCGATTTGAAAAAACGACGGTTTAATTTTATTGTCCGAGATTTCAAAAATGGCACTTTCAGCAAAATCGATGATATTGTCAACATCACCGTGATCCTCGAAACACTGTTTAGCGATCGCATTTGTTTTTACAATAAGACGCCTTAAACAGGCTTTGTCATGAACGATCTTGGCATAATGCTGAGCATTTACAGCAAACGGAACAGTATCGACCAAATTCGCAAGGTATGTTGCCCCGCCGATTTCTTCAAGCCAGCCTCGTTCTCTCAATATATTGGTGAGCGTTACCAGATCTACGGGTTCGTTTTTTGAAAAGAGTTCGGATATGGCGGTAAAAATCTTCTGGTGTGAAGATCTATAAAAATCTGCAGGCAGCAGGGCCTCATTATCTATCAGGATAGCGCTTAAAATAGATTCCTCGGCCTCGATACTCTGTGGCGGAACATGATAAAGGGAGGGGTCTTTTTCGATTTTCAGACGGCTATCGACCATAATCGTACTGTTCAATTAATCGGCTTAAACCACCACCTTAGGTGATGGTACCATTAAAGGTTCTAGCAGTGCAGTAATGCTGCTTAATTTAGGCAAAACAAAAACCCCCTATTCAGGTGCGACTTCAACGATAATTTCAGGTTCAACATCCTTATAAACGCGAACAGGGACGCTAAAGGTTCCGGTGTTTTTTATGGGTTCATTGAGTAAAATCATCTTTTTTTCTACTTTAACATTCTGACTTGCAAGGGCATCTGCAATGTTGCGAGTTGTAATCGAACCATAGAGGCGATCCTCTTCACTGACCTTTGCAGTAATCTTGCAAACAACACCCTCGAGCTTTTTGGCGATCTCCTCTGCCAGACTCTTTTCTTTGGCAATCTGAATATCAAATTGGGCTTTGTTCTGCTCCAGTATCTTCCGATTTTGAGGTGTTGCCAACACAGCCTTATTCTGAGGTAAAAGATAGTTTCGTGCATAACCGTCTGCGACAGTTACTTCACTACCAATTATTCCTAAAGATTCGATTGTTTCCTTCAAAATTATTTTCATTGTAACCTCCACTAAAGAAACATCTTGGAATTTCTACAAATAGTTGTAATTAAAAAATATATTTGGCAATATGCTCTCTCGAACCAGTATTCCATCATTTCAATTGGGGGCCATACCCCTAATTGTTTTTATTCGGCTCCAATTTTCTAAAATTCAGCCACATATCAAAGAAACCAAGACCGATAACAACAAGCAATACAATTTGTTGCAGGGCGATGAGACTGTATAAAAACAACCTCAACAAAAGAGGCAGTCTTTTTTTCTCGAAATAAAATGATACAATGGCAGTGCCTTGGAAAAAATAAACCGTTATTAAAATTAACACACCATTTAAACCAAAAATTTTAATGGTTTTGTCAGGTATTAGGAGCAACAGACCGCAGCCTATAATGCCCCAGACAAGAAAATCAGGGGCTTTCCAAAGTTTTAGAGACCCGAATTCAGGATATAAAAGCTTCCGGTTTTTGAATATCGGTTTTGCAAGCAGCAAATTTGTCCAAGATACAAAAAGGGTAAAAGCCACGGTAAGGGCGGGTATGATTCTAATTAGAACGTACTTTATATTTTCCAGTGACGCTTCAATTACTTGAATGCTTTCTTGCTTAACCCCCATATTTTCATAAATGGATAACGTAAGCTCAAGATTTTTACCCACATATTCCGCCACAAGGGCATAGATTCCTTTATTCGAAAAATTACTGTAAAAGAACAGGCAGACAATCCCCGTGATTATCACGGAACTGCATGCGTATAACACTGTTTTTTCAATGGAGAGATTCAACTCCATAAGTTCGCTCAACACAAAGCCGAGCAAAAGCAGCTCAACAAAAAACAGAATATCAATGGATGCCCCGCCGAGAATGGCAACCATCATTATAATGGTAATAATCGGGATGACAATTCCGGTCTTTCTGCCTAGTTTTGAGCGGTAGAAAAGTGTTGGCAAAGGGATGAACAGAGCACAGAAAAAGCCGATGATCGGCAAATAAACCGATGCTCCAAATATAAGGCATGTGATCGTAATGCCGCTGATAATATCCTTTGAGACATCCCTTTGAATGGTTTGAAACACCATCCTTTTCTCCCTTGGGGCGGATTTTTATAGAACCATTAATGATAGTCTAACGTACCCACATAAGGCATCAGGGCAATTGTGCGGGCACGTTTAATAGCATGCGTCAAGGCTCGCTGATGTTTTGCGCATGTCCCGGATATTCGCCGTGGAATGATCTTGCCCCGTTCTGTTGTAAAATACCGAAGTGATTTGATATCTTTGTAATTTATAACAAGATTGGAATCGGCACAGAAACGACAGACTTTACGCCGATGAAACACCCTTTTTTTTCTGTAAGCCCCAGGTTTTCTCTTTCGGGAGACGAAGTTTGCAGCCATTTTATGCCTCCTCTACGTTATTTTTAGGTAATGTTGTTTCATTTTCTAATGTTTCATTCTCTTGTTTATCAGAAGTCTTGGATTCAGCATCAGGTTCATCGGTTGGGTCCGCACTAGGTTTATCTATCTGAGCGGTTTTGGCTTCTTCAGCTTTGGCGATTTCTTCTTTGACATTTTCAATGTCAACATCCTTATCAAGCAAGACAGTCATGTATTTTAGTACATGATCATCGATACGAAAAAAGCGTTCAATCTCATTAACGAGAGTCCCTGATCCGCAGTAATCTAAACAAACATAATAACCACGGGTTTTTTTCTTGATTTCATAGGCAAGCCTTTTTGTCCCCCATTCGTCAACCATAACCTGCAATCCGTTATGCTGCTGGATGAGGTCCTTCAATTTTTCAAAAATGGGAGGGCGTCCTTCTTCAGAAAGGTCGTTGTCGATAATAAATATTGTCTCGTATCTTCTCATAAAACCTCCTTTTGGATATAAAGCCCTGCAAAACCAGAGCAAGGGGTGTGAAATTAAAACCGGTATTACTAAAATAAAATATATATAATGTCAATAAATTTTCTTGTGGTATTTCACTCTTGTCCAAAAACGATCTTCTATATGGATATAAGTTGTTATAACTAAAGGGTTTTCGAACTCTTGCGTCTTTGGAAACCTGGAATATTGGAATGTTGGGATATTGGGCTTTTTGAAAATGAACCATTATTCCATTATTCCATCATTCCATGGAATTGGTATAAACCAGGAGCTATTAAAAGATCTTTAATTTCAACAAATTTTAGAATTTCCGAGACGTTAAAGGTTGTCAAGGAACTCAAGATCTTTGGTCTGTGTATTTTTGGTGCCGATGGTAAGGATTTCGATGCGGCTACCTTTAGTGTTTCTAAAATAAAGGCGCCCTTTATATGCAAATATTACTTCCTGGATTGTGGTGCGTCCTTTTTTTCCGAACACTTTCCGTTTAACTTGGACATATTTTGGGTCCTCGTTAAGTTTGTGGATAATCTCTTCGCTCTTTATCTTCATATCATCCGTAAGGTCCACAAAACCGTTAACGGCCTTTTCGTTGATAGATACATTTTTATACAGAGTTTTGAATCGTTTCCGGACCGGATTTAAGGCCTTTGCTTTCTGCCTGTTTTCTTTGCGGTTCGCTTTTTCAAAGCGTTTTAATTTTTCTATTAAAGTGTCAATTTCCTCTTGGTTTGTATTTTGAAGTGCGAGGTTTTCATTGAACTTTTCTTCAAGCGCAACAATCTCTTTGATCATTTCCTCTTCGTTTTTTCTGGCTTTAACCCGCTCTTTTCCCAGCCTCTTTTTCATATCCGAAATTTCTGAAGTCAGTTTTTGTTTGATTTTCACCAAAGCTTTAAGGTTTTTAGTCTGGTTTTTTTCGAGCTTCAGAAGCCGGGTAATCTTTTTGCTTTTTTCCGTATCTTCTTGTGTGGCTTTTTTTATCCCCGTCTTGTAATAAAAATATAATACCAATACGGATGCTAAAATGTAAAAAGCGAGCATCGTGTTTGAAAGCAAGGTGTTGTGTTCGAGAGTTAAGTCGACTTTTATCACAATACCTTCTTCCAAAAGGTTATAGTTTTCAGCAGCGACTTTCATGGGATTGGGCGCCAGGACCGAATCTTCCTCCTCCTCAAAAAATGCAGGATATAAAATCGTGTTTTGTTTGGTTGTAACAGCGACATTTACCTTTACTCCCAATGGTATTATCGCCTTACTATGAAGATATCCATCGATGTTTCTATTGATGGCATCCTTCAATCTTACACTCCCATTGAATAAGGGGCGTGTATCGCCGGTACAAATTTCTTTAATTTCTTCTGTATAGTGTTTTCTGAGTTGACTTTCAATGGATAGTACAGAAAAGATATAAAGAATGGGCGGCAAAAGGATGCATAAAATAAATATTTTAAACGAAAGAAATTTCAAAATACGTCCTCTGACAGTAGAATAACGGGCCACCTCGTTCGTAAACGCTAAATATATGTATCTGTAAATACGGTTACGTATTTATAAGTTGGTTTTTTTCACTCTATGTATGAAAAAGTTTAAAGTGAACTAAAGTGCCTAAAGTTTAAAGTGAACTAAAGTTGATGGTTGTACCCTTGGCACTTTCAATTTAATTAAAAAATGATTTGCGCTGAAAGCGCTTTCCTCAACTTCCCCGTTTAATACGGGATAAATAGGCAATTTAGGCATTTTAGCTCATTTTAGGCACTTCAAACTTCAAACTTTTGGATTTCAGCTTATACGGACTATTGTCCAGATAAAAACACGCCATTGTATTTATGGATGGAAACTGGATAATATTTGTCTAGCCGCATCAGCTTCGTCAAAATTCTGATTCAGACTGAGGGCTTTTTCCAGTTCTATTCTGGCGCGATGAATGTCTCCTTTCTTATGATAGGCGAGACCAAGATGATAATGCACGATTGCATTGTCGGGGATTTTTTCCAGGCTGTCGGAAAATTCAGAGATAGCACTGTCATACAGGCCTTTTTTATAAAAAACCAGTCCGAGTGTATCCATTACATTTGGGTCATAAGGAAGTTTTTCTTTTGCTTGCCTGGCAAGCCCCAGAGCTTCGTCGATGTTTTTATCTTGTGTAATAAGCAGATATGCAAGGTTGTTAGCAGCAGGTACAAAATCCGGATCGATGTCAAGTGCTGCCCTATAGTGTTTTTCCGAGAGATCAAATCGTTTTTGGATATCGTAAATCGTTCCCAAAACCATGTGGGGACCTGCCTGCTTGGGATTTTTTTCCAGAATTGTCTTATACTGGTCAATGGCTTTATCCTCTTTTTTTTCCGCAAGATATAACCTGCCCAGAGCATAATAGGGCTCCAAAAAATTCGGATTCTCTTTTAAAGCCTTTTGGAATGATCCTTGTGCTTCTTTATTTTTTCTTTGCGCGAGGTATACCTTCCCCTTTAAATTATGGATGATAGCTAACAGTTCAGGTTTGCCCTGCATCGTTTCCAATTTTCTGTCACATTTTAAAATCGCTGTTTTAAATTCCTTTTTGTCGATGTGAACAAGGATAATGTTTGTGAAAACATCCATGAGATTCGGGTTGATAGACATGGCTTTTTCGAAATTTTTCAGTGCAAGATCATACTCTTTGATTAAACGATACAAAATACCAAGGCGGTAATAGCCCGCAGGTTTTTCGGGTTCGAGTTTAATCAGTGACTCAAATGTTTCTTTGGCTTCTTTAATCTTCCTTTGATACAAATAAGCATTACCTAAAATCAGTTTTGCATGGTAATTTCCGGGTGCAGTTCCAAGAACCTCCTCGCTTTCTTTTTGTGCCATACTATAATCGTGTTCACGCATATAAATTTTCGCTAACAAGAGTTTTGCCTTGATATATTTGGGATTTAGCTCAACAGCTTTGCCAAGAGCTGTCTTTGCCATTCTGTTTTCACCTTTTCCCAGATGCGCAAGACCCTTAAAATAATAACTCCTGGCCAACTTTGGTTCTTCTTTTATAAGATGGTCAAATAATAGGATTGCTTCGTCGAATTTGTGCTGATAGACCAAGAGCTCTCCTTTTAGCATTCGGGTCGGAAAATATTGGGGCCTTTCTTTTAAAATTTTGGTGATATATTTCTCAGCGTCATCGACTTTTTTATTCGTCACATAAAATCTTGCAATTGAGTTCTTGATGCGGATATCTTCGGGTTGAAGGTCAAGGGCCTTTTTATACATGGATAACGTTTGGTCTTTGCGGCCTGTGATATCGTAGAACCCGGCGATCACCATATACGGCCTTATGTTTTTTTGATCGGCATTGATCGCTTTCAGATATGCGGCTTCTGCCTTGTCCCTTTTGTTCAGTCTGAAGTAAAAATTGCCAAGTTCAATGTGGAGGTCCGCATTTTCCGGATTTATATCGATGGATTTCTTTATTTCTTCTTCTGCCTGTGCATAGGCTTTATTGCTGATGTAAAATCTGAAAAGTGCAAGATGGGGTGGTATGGCTTTTGGATCAATATCGGTAGCCTGTTTTAGAAATTTTTCGCCTTCAGAAATTTTTCCTTCATATACCAGCACCCGGGCCAACTCGATATATGCGCGGGTCTGCTTTCCATCGAGTTGGATGATTTTTTCAAATACCGCTGATGCTTCAATAAACTTTTTTTCCATTTCCAGGACACTTGCGAGCAGAAATAGGGCTTCAATGTTTTTCGGCTCCTTACTTAACACCGCATCGACTTTTTCTCGGGCGTTCTTTATTTTTTTTCCGAGCAGATAAAACGTTCCCAGTTTAAGTTGAGCATCTGAGTTGTTAGGATCAAGCTTTGCAACCATTGAGTAGGCTCGGAATGCCTCTTGTGGATTTCCGAGCTTAAGCTGGGTTTCTCCAAGTTTCGTATAAGCCTCGATATATTGAGGATCAATCTGTAGCGCATTTTTGAATTCAAGTTCCGCACTTTTATACTCTCCTTTTTCAAAATAGGCTGTCCCTTTTTCAAGGTGAGACACTTTTTTTTCTTCGTTCGATGAACAGGCATACACAAGAGCGAATATAAAGAGAAGAAGAATAGGAACAAATTTTAAACGGCCCATTGTTTGACCTCCACAAAAGTATCTTTGAGGTTAAAGTTGATTGACGCTCAGATTTCCATTTTACGAATTTTCAGTATTGCTAGGAACTTTACCATTAATACATTTTTTTTCAATAAAAACATTTTTGCTGATAATTATGAAATAAAATACACTGTTTTCTTCTTAATTGTAACTATAATTACACAGAAAAAGATTGCTGTTCATAGATTGCACGCAGCAAAGTTGTTCTATGTCTGTTTGGTTAATTATTAACATGCTAATAATACATGAAAAATAAATATTATAGCATTGTGAGCTCATTTAAATTTTTTTTTTGGCACTTCCTTTGCAGTACGAATTCAGAATACAGAATAGTTGTATTCGGTTTGATCTTGTTAAGTTCGAAAAAACAGACTGGGTTTACTGTTCTTTACCTCAACGTTGCAAAAGTCGAGAATGCCTAAGATCCGCGGCGTCAAGGGTAAAGCCGTAGTCATTTACTGCGAACTCTTGATAACAAAGGAGATGGGGTATCCTCGGCTTTCCCATGGGGTAAACAACACGGTGAAAAAAGATACCTTTTTGGATATCACTGGCAGTCGAATTCAGTATATTGGCAATAAATGAACACAACGCTATGGTTTAAGTGGTTTTACACAAATCTCATCGTGTTGTTTATGCAACTATGAGGTTAATTTAAGGTTGATAAGAAAGGAATTTAATGATGCGCATTGCTGGGATGACAACAGCACTTAAAAATAATGGAGGTCGCCGGTTAGATATTGACAGACGACAATTTTCATATACAAACCATATTCCGGATAGACGGTTTTGCGAAAACCGTAGGGTATGTATTGACCGAAGAAACGGCATGGATCAGAGGTGCGATATGGAACGGAGAAATGGTAAAATTATAAAAATGAGTCACGAAAAAGAACTGAGAAAAGGAAATGAACGTAGAAGCGGTTTAGAACGTAGGGCAACCTTTGCAGCCGGTTAGCCCGAATGTTTTGGGACCCGGATACTTACTATGAGGGTGGTTTTAAATTTAGATCGCTGATTTTGTAAAGAAGGGTTTTATAACTGATTTTTAAAATTGCACATGCCTTTGTACGGTTCCAGCCTGTTTTTTCAAGGACAAATGAGATGACCTCTTTTTCTATCCGGTCCAAGGCTTTCTTTTTGATTTTTTTGAGGGAAAACGAGGCGTAATCTGATGAATACTCACCTTTAAAGTCCAAAAGGACATCGACAATTGAAGCGCCCTCCAGAGCCAATTCTTCTGACATAGATACAGCGGCAGATCGGCTTTTTAAATAAAGATCGTCAATAATTTCTTCCCAGTTGCCGATAACGATAGAACGTTTGAGAATATTTTGAAGCTCTCTCACATTTCCGGGCCAGCTGTATGCTATCAGTTTTTCTGTGGCATCAGGGCCGGGTTTTAACATCTGTTTTCTATTGAACTGCGAAGCATATTTTTTGATGTAATAGTCGATTAACGGCGGAATGTCTTCAGGCCGGGAACGAAGTGGGGAGATATAAATTTTTATAATATTGAGGCGGTAGTAGAGATCTTCCCTGAAAAGCCCTTTTTTTACCTTTTTTTCAAGTTCTTGATTCGTGGCTGCGATAACCCAGGCATCTGTTCTGACGTCTTTTTCGGAACCCAGCGGCGCAAACTCGCCACTTTGAAGAACATGGAGAAGTTTCGACTGAAGATTGAGGGACATATCCCCGATTTCATCTAAAAATAGAACCCCTTGATGCGCCAGTTCGAATTTGCCACGCTTTTTTCGTTCAGCACCGGTAAAAGCACCCCGTTCGAATCCAAAGAGTTCACTTTCGAGTAATCCGTCCGGCAATGCTGCGCAATTAACCTTTATGAAAGGTTTGTTTCTCCTTATAGACATATGGTAAAGGTTTTGGGCAACGACTTCTTTACCGACACCACTTTCTCCGGTGATGATGACGTTCAATCCCGTGTCTGCGACGTGTTCGATCAGTTCCCTGATTCTTTCGATGCTTTCGCTGATTCCGATTAACTTAGGTACCATAATATTAGTTCACTCTTGTCCGCCGAGTTGCTGTGGCGGGTTAGGCACTTCAAACTTTAGGCATTTAAACAGGAGGAAGCAGATCTTTTATTAATCTATCCAGTTCAGAAAGTTCGAAAGGTTTTTCCAATACCTTATCCGCTTGAGCCTCCGTGGCCAGCGCTTCCGGATGTTCTCCCCATCCGGTTATGGCAATCACAGGGGTATCTGGAAATCTTTTTTTAATTATTGAGATGAGGGCGACACCGCTGATGTTCGGCATAATGAGATCTGTTATGATCAGATCGAAACCTTGTTGCTCGGTTTCCAGCAATTTCAACCCTTCCAAGCCGTCGGTAGCGGAGAAAACCTCATAGTTTTTCCTGGTGAAAAAATCTTTAAGCGCAGAAAGGATTTCTTTGTTGTCATCAATGATAAGCAATTTGTGGGGATTATTCATTTTATGAATTGCCTGTCCCATTTAACCAAAGCCAATGAAGTTGGTTTGCGACACCTTCTATATAATATTTTTATGGATTTGGCAATCATATTTCTTGATTGTCGGATGTTTACGGAAACCCTCAAGCCTAAACTTTAAAAATTTGGAACAAGGAAAGGTAAAATTAAATTCACAACAAATATGAAATTAATTTCTTATTATTATGAAATTAGTTTCATATTTTCCATAAGTCAAGTCGAAAATATATATAAGAAAGTTGTGTAAGAAAAACTTTTCATATATAAGGTGTATTTTTTAAGAAAAAAATGGTATAAAATTTCATAACATATCATCTATACTTTATTTATATTCATTAAATTGAAACGCTATTCATCCAAACGGCATGCAATTTGCTACACAGAAAGGAAATCCCGTTCATAATTTTTCATCAACCTTTACGAATTAAGCATCTCGCCAAATAAAGCATTATGAGTTCAGCCGAACAAAAGAATATAATTATTCTCGAAAAAAATCCAGAACATAGAGACTATTTAAAATCGATAATCTCCAAATCGGGGTATATCCCTTTTAGTTTTGATAAAGAAACAATATGTCTGGACAACCTGCAGTCACTGAACCCTCATTTGGTAATTTCAGGACCGCTTTCTTTGGAGAGGACCTATAGATTCATTAATGCGGTCAAGATGAAGAACCGTACCTTGCCTGTTTTGATTATTTCAGAAAAACTTGAAATTCAGGATTTCACGGAAACAAACGGATTTCATGATGTGATGTTTTTGAAACGCCCCGTTAAGTCTTTCGAGATAAACCGGGCCCTCAGTCATCTCCATCGTAATAGCTTGAAAGGCAAAATGTTCCAGGATTGTCCGGTGATCATCGGCAATAGCCCTGAAATGGTAAAGATAAAAAAGATGATTTCCGAATTGAGCCGTTCGAAAGAAACGGTTCTTATTCAAGGGGAAACAGGGACCGGTAAAGATCTGCTTGCCAGAGCCATTCATTACAGGTCGGACCGGCGGAACCATCCATTTGTTAAAGTTAACGCTGCGGCATTCTCAAAAAATATTCCTGAAAAAGAAATGTTTGAATACAGCACAAAAACATTTGAAGACACCTTTCAGAATGAAAAAGGGCTGTTTGAAATTGCGAATTCAGGAACAATTTTTTTTGACGAGATAGGAAGGTGGCACCCTTCGTTTCAGGGCAAGCTGCTTCAGGTTTTAGACGGAGACGGTATCCCAAAATTGTGTTCAGAAATAAAAAATACCTTTGATGTTAGGATTATTGCGGCAACCCGTTCGGACCTTAATGCACGGGTTGAAACCGGTGAATTTCGCAAAGATCTTTTTTATCGCTTGAATGTAATCAGCATAGAAATTCCGCCGCTTAGAAATCGCATTCAAGACATCCTATTGTTGGCTGTGTTTTTTAACGACCGGTTTTGTGGCGAACTTAACAGGAGCCATTATAACATATCGAGAAAAATTAAAAAAATATTGAGACGCTACAGCTGGCCTGGAAATGTTAGAGAGCTTAAAAAATTGGTCAAAGCGTCTGTTTTGTTGTGGGATGAAGAAAGCATGGTTAATAAACTTGGATTGCACAGCCGGAAAAGTGAATCATCCAATTTTTTAGATGGCAGTAAAGATTTTTATACCTTTCCGGAACTTCCGGATATAAGAAAATATTTAAAAGATTTAAACAGAATCTCTTTAAAAGATATCCAAAGGGAATTTACAATAAGAACAGAAAAAAAGATAATGAAGCAGGCGCTTGAAAAGACGAGCTGGAACCGGAAAAAGGCCGCGATTCTACTCGATATCAGCTATAAGTCCATATTGAACAAAATAAAAGCTTACAAACTAACTTGACAGTATAGGAATTTCCTTTTTTGGACACAGAGTCACCCCGATGAAATAGAAAAAGAAAATGCATTTCATAGGGCAGGCACAGATTATCAAGATTCTTAGATTGAGAATAATAATATTATCTGTGTATACCTGCCCGCTCGTGCCCCAGGCCGCCTCGCCTTGCCCGGCCGCCATCGGCTGCGCCTCAGGCGAATGCCGGACGGGCTTGGCTGGCGGGCGAGCTCACGGTGGCAGGCGGGTCTGTGTCCAAAAAAGGAAATTCCTATACTGT
>JAFCZV010000324.1 GCA_019314155.1 Deltaproteobacteria bacterium | reverse complement strand
CTCACGGTGAAGTAAAGACACCGGTTTTCATGCCGGTGGGAACCCTGGCCTCGGTTAAATCTCTGACTCCCGAAGAACTTTTGGACTGTGGTGCCCAGATCATCCTCGGAAATACGTATCATCTTTATCTCAGGCCGGGCTGTGAAGTGATCCGCGGTTTTAACGGCCTCCACGATTTTATGCATTGGGACGGTCCCATTTTAACGGACAGCGGCGGCTTTCAGATTTTCTCCCTTGCAAAGCTAAGAAAAGTTACCGAAGAGGGCGCCTTGTTCCAGTCGCATATCGACGGTTCGCAACATATGTTAACTCCTGAAAAATCAATGGAAATTCAGCTCTGCCTCGGATCTGACATTATTATGTGTCTTGATGAGTGCATAAAATATCCCACCGGACGGGATGAGGCCAAAAAAGCTCTCCAGCTGACCACACAATGGGCAAAAAGGTGCAAGGCCGCACTTGGAAAGGAGAAAAATGCCCTGTTTGGTATTGTTCAGGGCGGTATGTTCAAAGATTTGCGAGAAACTTCAGCCCAAGCGCTGATGGAAATCGGTTTTAGCGGATATGCCGTTGGCGGGCTGAGCGTCGGGGAACCCAAGGATATCATGCTCGAAATTGCCGATTTTACACTTCCGATACTCGAAGACACGAAACCAAAATATATCATGGGCGTCGGAACCCCCGAGGATCTCGTAGAACTTGTTGCCCTTGGTGGTGATATGTTCGACTGTGTCCTCCCCACCCGGAATGCAAGAAACGGCCAGATGTTTACAAAATCCGGTGCCATAAATATTTGCAACTCACGTTTCAAGTATGACCCGGAACCGATAGAGTCAGGATGTGCATGTTACACCTGTCAAAATTATTCCAGGGCTTACCTGCGGCATCTTTATATGGCCAAAGAGCTGCTTGCGTATCGTCTTAATACGATCCACAATATTCATTACTATACACGCCTGATGCAGAATATGCGAACCGCGATAAGCCAAGACAGATTTGAGGAGTTCAAAAAAGGTTTTTATCAAAACAAACGGCCCTGAAATAGAAATTCGTAAAAAGTTTGTTTTGCTCGCTCAGCGACCATTTGGGGGAGCTTCAAAATTTTCACACAAAGAGCTTGCAAATTTTTTAATAACACTTATATATTAAAAGGGTTTAGTAAGTTATGGGATTTTTTGATAATTATCGGATATAATTCTTTTTTTAGCCCACTTATGCACGAGTTTTGTCCACTCCTTCAGGGTCGTGACGATTGCTAATCGGATCGGCGGATTGCACACTGTTTGTTCAGAGGTGTGAAACTCGAGTTTTGAATAATTTCTGAAATATCAATATAAGGATTTAACATGACCATCGCCAAGCATATCAAAACAACATTATCCGGATCTTCCTGGATCCGTAAAATGTTTGAAGAGGGCGCACGCCTTAAGGCAGAGCACGGGGCTGAAAATGTGTTTGATTTCAGTCTCGGCAATCCCAGCCTGAAACCTCCGGAAAAATTTCGAGCGGCGATCGACGGCGCCCTGGTGTCTTCAATTACGGAGGGCCATGGATATATGCCGAATATGGGTTATCCGCATGTTCGCAAGTCTGTGGCGGATTTTCTTTGCAGGGAGGAGCAGGTTAAGGTTTCGGAAAATGACGTGATCATGACCTGTGGCGCTGCAGGAGCCCTCAACGTTATCTTGAAAGCAATTCTCGATCCAGACGATGAAGTTATTACGCCGGCGCCCTATTTCGTCGAATATAAATATTACGCGGAAAATCATGGCGGAAGTCTAAGAACCGTTCCGACAAAACCCGATTTTACCCTGGATATCGGGGCTATTTCCGATGTCATTACCGAAAAGACAAAAGCCGTGCTTATCAATTCACCCAACAATCCCACCGGCCAGGTGTATTCAAAAGAGAGTCTCGATGAACTCGGAACGCTTTTAAGAGAAAAAGGGGAAAAACTGAACCGGACCCTATATCTCATAGCGGACGAACCCTACCGCAAGATCGTTTATGATGGTTATAAAGTGCCCAGCATCTTTAACAGTTATCGAGAGAGCATCATCGCCACCTCATATTCTAAAGACCTTTCGATTCCCGGTGAGCGAATCGGTTATCTGGCGATCAATCCCGAAGCGTCATTTAAGGGAGAACTGATAGAAGGCATGGCGCTGACCAATAGAATACTGGGGTTTGTCAATGCACCGGGCTTGATGCAGCGAGTTGTCGCATCCCTTCAAGGGGCGAGTGTGGATATTTCCGTTTATGCCCGAAAAAGAGACCTTTTGTGCCATGGCCTTGCAGATTGCGGATACGATTTCGTCAAACCTTCGGGTGCTTTTTATCTTTTCCCGAAAGCGCCGATTTCCGATGATGTAAAGTTCGTAAAGGCCCTTCAGGAGGAACTGATTCTTGTGGTGCCCGGAAGCGGTTTTGGCGGACCCGGCTATTTCAGAATTGCGTTTTGCGTGGACGATAATACCATAATTAATTCCATGCCGGGGTTTAAGCGTGTAATGGAAAAATTTAGATAAATTGAAAGGAGGTTTTTATGAAAATATTAAAGATAGACCATATCGGAATAGCGGTAAACAGCATCGAAGATGGTAAAAATTTATGGACGGATGCCCTTGGGCTTGCCTTCGAAGGAACCGAGACCGTAGAAGAGCAGAAAGTCACCACAGCCTTCTTCCCGGTGGGAGAAAGCGAAGTGGAGCTTCTGGAATCAACGGCGCCTGACGGGCCGGTTGCCAAGTTCCTGGAGAAAAAAGGGGCGGGGGTACATCATGTCGCCTTCCGTGTAGAGAATATTGAAGAAGCCCTGGCAGAGTTAAAGGAAAAAGGGATACGTCTTATTGATGAAAAACCGAGAAAAGGCGCAGGCGGCGCAAAAATTGCTTTTTTACACCCCAAAGCGACCAACGGCGTTCTGGTAGAATTGTGTGAAAGGTAATCAGCGTTTAACGATTTTTTAAAAAATAAAAAAAGGAGAATCCCATGTCTGAACATCCTGATTTGCAGAACTGGAAAGATCTTGCCACCAAGCAACTCAGAGGACGGCCCCTTGAAGATTTGAACTGGAAGACCCCTGAGGGAATTCCGGTCAAACCCCTCTATACCGAAGAAGACCTTAAAGGGATGGAACATGTGAACACCCTTCCGGGTTTTTCACCGTATGTAAGGGGTCCCATGGCCACCATGTATGCCGGAAGACCCTGGACCGTCCGCCAGTATGCGGGCTTTGCCACAGCCAAAAAATCGAATGAATTTTACAGGAAAAACGTGGCCGCCGGTCAGACCGGACTTTCGGTGGCCTTTGATCTTGCAACCCACAGAGGGTATGATTCGGACCATCC
>JAFCZV010000323.1 GCA_019314155.1 Deltaproteobacteria bacterium | reverse complement strand
GTCCTGATGAGTGCTTATCCTTATCTTCAAAAAGAGCGCAGAGGCGGCAAAGAAAGACGCAAAAGCAGGGTGCCTGTGGGAATAACTTTTGAACTCATCGACCGCAGGCAAAGCAAAGATCCCTATTACAGTGGTCCTGAAAGGCGAAGCGGTATGGATAGAAGAGGTTTGATTTGGGATAGAAGAACCCCCAAAGTACCCTGCTACAGCTAAATGAACCCCATGCCGCCCGTACTTTTTATACGCCATTTCAAAATATCCCGAATATTTCCCCTTAATTGAGGGCGCGTCGAGAATGCGCCATCCGCGCAAGAAGATCCCGTAAATAGCAGAAATTTTCCGGTGTCATCGGCGCTCCGCCCCTTAAGTGCCGTTCCCCAGGGTAAACAATGTGGGATTTTTTTCAAAAAAGTGTTGCAATTTATAAATAAATATGTTTAATAAACTAAACAGCTCTTCTCAACCTATAAAAAAACAGGGGAAATATGGCCACCGATAAATTTAAATCCTTTTTAAAACGGGTTTATGAAGCCACGGGAATCGCATCACAAACCGAATTGGCATCCGCCCTTAATATCAACCGATCGGCAATTACCCAAGCCAGAAAAAAAGATTCTATTCCAGACAAATGGATATTGAAACTATACCGAACCTTTGGGTTAAGCCCAGACTGGGTCGAAACAGGCTCTGGTCCAACATTTCTGAAACCATCGGCGTCCAGTGATTCCATATTTAAAAATATACCCAAGGTCAAAGCCAGGCTCAGTGCCGGCGGTGGTTCTTTTGAAGTAGGATCCGAAATAGAAGGTTATTATGCCTTTCGAAAGGAGTGGTTAACCACAAAGGGGAACATAAACAAGATCGTTTTAATGGACATTTTCGGTAACAGTATGGAACCTGAATTAAAGGATGGCGATACCGTACTGATAGACGAGTCTCAAAAAGATATCTTGGCGGGTGCTGTATACGCTGTTGGCATTGATGATACAATCATGGTTAAACGGCTGGAAAAACATCCCAATAAACTCGTTTTACACAGTGACAACAAGGATTATTTTCCGATTTATCTCCAAGGCGATGAAATAAACAGTGTCCGTATTATTGGCAAAATAATCTGGATTTGCCGGGAATTCAGATAATTTTTTTTGTCGTTTATGTTTATATATATAAACCTTTCAAGCTTTAAATAAACATAAAAGGTTAAAGTATGCAACGACGGTTTTGTGGGTTTGGCAGTGCCATATTGGATCAATTTGACTCCTCCAAATTCAACTCGGCCAGCGGCTGAAGTTCATAAACTTTAGGAGAACGAAAATGACAAGACACGAAGTTTACCCAGATTACCATGAAAGCTATGAATATCATGGAAACACCGCCATTGAAATAACCAGAAAACGGGGCCGAATGACCCTTAAACAAGATTGGATATTTTTCGATTCCGTTGAGGAGGCTCAAGATTTTTTTTATGACAACTAGGGGGATCACAGAAGATACGATGTTGGATAAAATCTTTGATGGCATATTGGATTGTATTTTTATGGTGATGATCTTGATGATGTCAATCCTGGGAACGTTGTGTTTCGGATTGTAACCGTGGCACCCCTGCCAGGTAAACGTACCGGGGTAGTATCCATGGAATAAACATGCTATATTATATTTATTTCCGACTTAATTCTGGAAGCTTTCTCAATAATAGGAGATGCGCTCAAGGGTAAGACACAGACCGGCGAAACAGAGCAGTTTCATAAAAGAAGATTTCCAATACCTGAAGATGGAACAGATTATCCCCCTGACAAAAGATCTGATTCGATTCAAATCGATGCACTCAAAACCTATGGAAATTAGGCGATGTGTGACGTTTATTGAAAATTTTTTAAACACCCATGAGATCGAATACAGGCTCCTCGATCACCCAAAAGTTCCGTCGATTCTCGTTGCGCCTTCAAGCGGTTTTGTCCCGGTATTGATAATGTCTCACATCGATGTCGTCGATTCGCCAGATGAACGCTTCGTTCCTGTGGAAAAAGATCAAAGACTTTACGGCCGGGGGAGCCTCGATGATAAATATGCGGTGGCCCTGTCGCTGGTGCTGTTGAAAAAACACCTGAAGCGACTCCGAAAGCAGGGAAAACACCCGGACGATGTGCCATTCGGAATTTTGATTACCAGTGACGAGGAAATTGGCGGCTTCAACGGCGCAAAAAAGGCGCTTCAGAAGATTAAAACAGACTTTTGCATCGTTCTGGACGGCGGCAGCGTCGAAAAAATCGTGGTTAAAGAAAAGGGCCTCCTCCGGCTGAAACTTATCTCAAGGGGAAAGACCGCCAACGACCCAAGACCCTGGCGCGGTGAAAACGCCCTGGAAAAACTGATTGACGATTACATTAAAATTCGGACATATTTTGTGCGATCGGCCCCGGAACACTGGCACAGAGCTGTGAATATCAGCCGTATCGAGACCGGAAAACGGTTTCACCGGGTTCCAAAATACGCCGAGGCGAAACTCGACATCCGTTACACGGAAAATGACGACATGGAAGCCTTTATCGCCAAAATACAAAAAGAATTGCACAGCACGGTGGTGATTGAAACCATCACGCCGATTTTCGATGAAGGTCCCTCATCTTATCTGGATCTGCTATTGGCGATTTCAAAAAACACCGCGGTGGGATTTGAAGACGGATCCAACGACGCTCGATTTCTTTCGGAATACGGAATCAAAGGAATCGTATGGGGTGCCGATGGTGACCAAAGTCAGCATTCCAAAACCGAGCACGTCAACGTTGAAAGCGTTTACTCCCTCTATCGTATTTTGAATGCGTTTATCGATCAGTTGCCCATCAGGCCGCAAACCGTTTAAATTGTGGGGGTCGGCCAAAGCCGGAAGGTGGGGCCTCCTAAGGCGGGTTTTTGCATATCATTCCCACCGGTTGTCACCGATTTTTTTCAAATCGATATACTGTACCGCCCCCCGCTCATTAACAAAAGAGGTGAGAATCGAACTGACCAGGCTGATCAACAGCGAGCCAAACACCGCCGACCAGAATCCGGAGACTTCAAATCCGGATATCACACCCGATACCATCATCAGCATAATTGCGTTTATCACAAAGGTGAAAATACCGAGGGTCAATATATTTATGGGAAGGGTCAATATCAATAGTATCGGCCGGAAAAAAGCATTCAGTATGCCTAAAATTGCCGCAGCAAAGAGTGCAGAGGAAAAACCACCGATGCGTATCCCGTCAAGTAGATATGACGTTATCCCGTCAAGTAGATATGACGTTATAATGATAGCAACCGTTAAAATTAACCACCGCAGGAAAGTTCCTTTCATAAATTTTCTCCACGAACACCCTATAAAATGTTCGGTAAATTTTGACGGCTTCGTAAAAAGTCTTTTGTGAGCGACATCGAGTAATTTTGGAGAAAGATTCATGATGAGTCTGGCGTTAAAAATTGCAAGCTGTTTGAGGGCGTTAGCCCGAGTTCTTGCAATTTAGCCAGGCGAGGTGTGAATCCCAAAATTGCTTGCGGAGCGAGCAAAATCAGACTTTTTACGAGTACATCAATATTGTCCTTCTTC
>JAFCZV010000035.1 GCA_019314155.1 Deltaproteobacteria bacterium | reverse complement strand
GGCCGGGTATCCCTATTCGGAATATCCTATTTACCCCCGTTTCATATAGAAGCGTTCGTTGAAATATCAAGGCTTTCTCAGGTGAATCTTTTTTTGATGAACCCGTGCAGAGAGTACTGGGCGGATATTGTTTCCGACCAGGAGACGATAAAGATCAGAAAGCGGAATGTCCAATCCGATGATATTACCCAAAATCTTTACCTGGAAGCGGGAAATCGGCTCCTGGCTTCCATGGGCGCATTGGGCCGGAATTTTTTTTCAATGATCAGCGGACTGGATTGCCAGACATACGAATTGTTCGAGGATAATCACGGCCAGACCCTCCTTTCGAAGATCCAGTCGGATATTTTAAATTTAAAGAACAGAACGTGTTTCCGACCCCAAAATACCCCCGACCCTGAAAATGACCTATATTCTTTGCCACTTCACGATTTTGATGGCTCGATTCATATTCATTCCTGTCACAGTCCCATGCGGGAGATCGAGATCCTTCACGACAACCTCCTGGCCATGTTTGAAGAAGATCCGGAACTTTTGCCCAAAGACATCGTGGTCATGACACCCGATATCGAATTGTATGCACCGTTTATTCAGGCTGTGTTCGATGCGCAGACCGATGAAAGACTTCGGATTCCTTTCAGCATAGCCGATCGGAATATCATAAAACAGAGTCGTATTATCGACGGGTTAATGTCCATGCTCGATCTCAAAAACAGTCGGCTGGGTGTAACCTCTGTTATGGCTTTGATGGAAATAAGGGAAATAAGAGAAACTTTCGGTATGTCTGAATCGGAAATCGAAATCGCAGAACGCTGGATTAAAGAAACCAATATTCGTTGGGGGATCGATGCAGAATACCGCCAAGAGAAGGGACTGCCCGGGTTTTCTGAAAATACATGGAAAGCCGGAATCGATAGACTCCTTTTGGGATATGCCATGCCGGGTTATGACCGCAAAACATTCTCCGGAATCCTTCCGTATGACCACATTGAAGGGGGTGAAGTTAAAACTTTAGGAAAATTAATTAAATTCTTGAACAGTGTTTTCGCATGCGTACAATCTTTGGATAAGGCCCGAACATTCAGCGGCTGGCATATATTTTTCGATGAAATTATTACGCAGTTTTTTTCTCCGGATGAGGATTCCGAACGGGACATAGAGATTCTAAGCGGTATTTTGGATGACATGTCCAAAAAAGAAGCATCTTCGGGTTTTGATGCGCTGGTGGAAATTGAGGTTGTCAGGTCCTATTTGGAACGATGTCTTGAACACGAGCAATTTCGCAGCAGATTTATTTCAGGCGGCGTGACATTTTGCGCCATGCTCCCCATGAGAAGCATCCCTTTTAAAGTCGTTTGTCTCGTGGGGATGAACAGCGATGCTTTCCCGCGTAAGACCCAAACCCTGGGGTTCGATCTAATGGTCAAAAATCCCAGAATTGGCGATCGTATACGAAGAAATGACGACAAGTATCTTTTTCTGGAGGCGCTTCTATCAGCCAGAAAAAGGTTGTATGTCAGCTATGTGGGGCAGAGCATTCAGGATAATACTCGGATTCCGCCATCGGTTCTTGTCAGTGAACTCATTGATTATATCAAAGACGGATTCGGTCTTTTAGAAGATCAGATCGTAACCCTTCATCGGCTTCAAGCCTTTTCCCCCGAATATTTTAAACCTGACAGCAAGCTGTTCAGTTATTCTCAAGAGAATTTTTCAGCTGCTTTAAGATTGCATGACCGAAAAGAAACTTTCCCGTTGATTGCCGCCAAACTGCCAGAACTTTCCAGTGAGCGAAAGAATCTCGACATTAAAGACTTATGCACTTTTTTCGGCAATCCAAGCAAGTTTCTTTTAGAAAAACGTTTGGGCGTATATTTTCGTGATCCAGACGCCGTTGCCGATGAAAGAGAAAATTTCAATTTAGATCATTTGGAAAAATATATGATCGATCAAGAACTTGCGGCAAAAAAAATGTCGGGATTGAATTTAAAAGATTATTTCCCTGTGAAAAAAGCATCCGGGCAGCTTCCCCATGGAAAAGTGGGCGAATTTGTTTTCAATGACCGGAGTCTGGATGCGGAAGATTTTGTCAGAAAGATTGATGGCCATATCAAAAGCAAACGTTTAGATGATATAGGGTTTGAACTCAATATAGCAGGGTTTAGCATAAGCGGTCGCATTTATGATTTTTTTGGACAGGGACTGATCCAAATTCGATATGCAAAAATAAAACCTAAACATCTCATAAATACATGGATTTATCATCTTGTACTTTATGCTTTAGATGAAGTGAATAATCCGGATCAGAGCCTTGTGTTGGGAAAAGATGCCGCTTGGGAATTTAAGCCGGTTCCAGATGCCACGGATCGGATAAGTGATCTTCTTAGGTTCTACTGGAAAGGAATGTCGGAGCCTCTGCATTTTTTCCCCGAATCGTCGTTCGAATATGTTCGTCAGATACACGTGATGAACCGGACGAAACAGGCGGCACTACATGCCGCACGAAAAAAATGGGATGGGAGTGATTTTACCCGAGGGGAATCAGAAGATCCATATTTTGAGCGTTGTTTCGGCAAGATCGATCCTTTGGATGAGGTTTTTGAGAACATCGCAACGGAAATATTTCTCCCTTTATTGAATAATAGCTCTAAAATCGTATTATAATGAAACCTTTCTGGATTGCGTTAGGCATATTTGGACTTCTTTTTTTGATCCTATTTTTTTTTCGATTGGAGGTGTTTAATAAATTCCATGTAGAGCCTGCAACGTTATCTCCATCTTCCCTGAACGCTTTGCCTGAAAAAGACTCGTGGATGAATATATTGCTGAATGACCGTAAAATTGGATCTTCACATACGGTATTTTCAAAAATTAAAGACGGATACCGGTTCGAAGAAACGGTCTATATGCGGCTCAATACCATGGGTCTCACTCAGGATGTGACTCTTGAAACCACCGGCCGGCTCAATTCAGATTTTACCCTGTCTTCATTTGATTTTAAGATGGGTTCGGGACGGTTCCATTTTTCAGCTCAAGGGTCTGTTTCTGGAAATGTGCTTTCAATAAAAACACACAGCTCCGAGTCAACCAAAGATATCCATATCAGCGTTAGAGAAAAAATATATATTCCTTCCGGGATGCTGAATGCTGCTTTTACATCCGGAATGAAAACCGGAGACGAATTTGCTGTCCAGGTCTTCGACCCTGTGAGCATGGCCAGTGAACCTGTCATAATCAAGATGATGGGTCCGGAAAAAATCGTGAACATGGGACTTGAAAAAAATACGAAAAAAGTGACCGTGTCCTATAAGGGTATAACGCAGCTGGCCTGGATCGGAGAAAATGGCGATGTAATCAGGGAGAAAGGGTTTCTGGGAATCAGTCTTGAAAAAACAACCCGTGACGATGCGCTTTCCGGTATACAAAAAGAATCTGATTTGGATCTCACAGAGGTCGCCTCCGTACCGTCCAATATGCACATCGAGGATCCCTTTCGGCTTAAAGTAATCGACGTTGAAATCAGGGGTGTAAATTATAACACTGTACGGCTACAAGGGGGGAGACAAAGCTTAACAGATAATATCCTTACCATAAAAAAGGAGGATATATCAGGCCTTCCGGATATTCTTGATAAAAACAAAATGGGTAAAATCGAGCAGAAATTTTTAATGCCGTCTCCTTTTATAGAGTCTGATCATCCCAAAATACAGAATCTTGCAAACAAAATTGTGTCCGCCGATGACAGACCTTTAATAAAAGCGAACAAACTGGTTGCCTGGATACATAATAATATTGAAAAACGTCCGGTTCTTTCCCTTCCCGATGCCCTTGACACCCTGGAAAATAGAGTGGGTGACTGTAATGAACATGCCGTGCTTCTGGCCGCTCTTGCAAGGGCCTCAGGTATCCCCGCCCGGATTGAAGCCGGACTCGTCTATTTGAATGGCAGGTTTTATTATCATGCCTGGAATCTTCTCTATATTGGACAGTGGATAACAGCAGATTCGGTTTTAGATCAGGTGCCGGCAGATGTCACCCACATACGGTTTTCAAGCGGAGCAATGCAGAAACAGCTCGATTTAATGACCATTATCGGGAAAATAAAATTACAAATTACTGGATTGACAGAATGATAGAACTTAAAAATCTGAGCAAAAGATACGGAAATCTTCTGGCTGTGGATAATCTTGACCTAATGGTGTCGAAGGGAGAAATTTTCGGATTTATCGGTCCGAATGGTGCTGGAAAAACAACCACAATCAATATGATGGGCGGTGTACTTGCACCCACTTCCGGTGCGGTGATGATCTGCGGGATAAACATGGAGGATCAACCGGAACAAGCCAAAAGGAAAATAGGGTTTATTCCCGACAGACCTTATCTTTATGAAAAACTTACAGGAATGGAGTTTTTAAAGTTCATTGCCGATCTAAAATCTCAAGAAAAACTGGACATGTTTTTTCTGTCTGATCGGTCGAATGAACTCATCGAGTCCTATTCTCACGGCATGAAGCAGCGTCTGGTCATGGCAGCAGCGCTTTTACACGATCCCGAAGTGATTGTCGTCGATGAACCCATGGTGGGTCTCGATCCTCTTGGGATCAAGATGGTCAAAGACCATTTTAAACATCTTGCAAATGAAGGTGTAACCATTTTTATGTCGACCCATACCTTGAAAGTGGCGGAAGACATTTGTGATAAAATTGGCATCATCCATAAGGGAACCCTAATCGCAACAGGTACTTATGAAGATTTGATGCGAGATGCCCATGCTGAAGGGGCCGACCTTGAGCAGATATTCATCAGGTTGACTGAATCATGAAACAGGTTGTCACACTTTTGAGGCCGAGAATTTATTCTTTTAAAAATAAGGGCCTTTTCAAAAACGACCGGGGAAGGCTGGTCAAGCTTTTTCTGTTCGGAACCATAGGCATGTTTTTTTGGGGGGGAATATTTGCCGTATCGCTTCGGGCTCTCATTTATTTCAAAGAAATTTCAGAACTTGGTGATATACTTGCGTATAAACTGCTCTCAATGATTCTTCTCACGTTTTTTTCTCTGCTTATCTTCAGCAGCATTTTAACATCCATTTCCAAACTGTACCTCAGCAGAGATCTTTCTCTGGTGCATTCCATGCCGGTTTCAAGCTTCAAGATTTTTATTGCCAGGTGGATCGAAAGCACCATAGACAGCTCTTGGATGGTTATTGTCTATACGCTTCCGGTCTTTATGTCGTATGGGATTGTTTATCAGGCCGGATTTTTTTTCTATTGGGATATGATCATGGTCATTTTATCCCTGGTCATTATTGCATCGAGCACCAGCGTTATACTTGTTGTTCTTGTTGTGAATTTTGTGTCGGCGAGCCGTATTAGAAATATGTCTGTATTTTTTGGCCTGTGTCTTTTTTTGATACTCTTTTTTGCGTTTCGATTTTTACAGCCGGAGCGGTTGGTGGATCCCGAAGTTTTTTCCACCACCCTCGTTTATCTCAAATCCCTAAAGACACCTGCACCGCCATACCTTCCGAGCACCTGGGCTTTTGACAGCATAAAGGCCGCACTGTTGGGTCAAATTAAACAGGGGATGTTTCACACGGCTCTATCCTGGACCTGGGCCGGCGTCATGGTATTCATGGCGATTATTATTGCAGATGCTGTATACTTTAAAGGGCTTTCAAAAGCTCTCACGGCGCAAGTCCGGTTTTTTAAAAACAGGTTTTCAGGAATCCATTTCCAAGGATTTCTGCCAGGTCCTGTGAGGGCATTTATCACCAAGGAGATTCGAACTTTTTTCAGGGATCAGACACAGTGGTCACAGCTGTTTCTTATCGCTGCACTTGTTGTTTTATATTTGTACAATTTCAATGCACTCCCCCTTGAAAAAGCGCCCATAAAAACCGTTTATCTCCAGAATCTCCTTTCTTTTCTTAACATGGGTCTTGCGGGGTTTGTTCTTGCTGCAATTACGGCCAGATTTGCGTATCCTGCGATCAGCAGTGAAAGGGAGGCGTTCTGGCTGGTAAAATCGGTTCCAATAGCTTTGAGAAGCTACCTCTGGATAAAGTTTTTTATCTATTTTCTCCCGTTGCTGATCTTAACCGAAATTTTAATCATCGCAACAAACATTTTACTTAAAGTGACACCGTTTATGATGGTGCTTTCAACAGCCACCATTTTTTTCCTTGTTCCGGGCGTTGTTGCTATGGGGATCGGCTTTGGTGCGGCATATCCTGATTTTAAAGCGGACAATCCGGCTCAAACAGTGACGAGTTTCGGAGGGATTTTATTTATGATGGTGTGTGCCGGCTATATCGGTGCAGTCATCTTCCTAGAAGCCGGACCTGTTTACAACATATTTATGGCGGATATCAGAGAAAGGGGATTGACCGTTTTTGAGTTGACCTGGATCACAGGATCGTTTGTCCTGGCCTTTGTGCTCAGCATCTGTGCCATAGTAATTCCCATGAAATTTGGGGAAAAAAGGCTGTCGGAACTCCAGGTATAGCCCTGCTTATGAACTTTGTACGTGTTCAGGGGGTGCGCTCCCCCGCTTCACTCCGGTGTCTACGTGTCTGGTCATTTCAATGACTTAGCAGCGGGGGCATTCCTGCCCCCTCCGCGTTCTCCCGCGAAAAACATGCGGGAGCCGCGGTCTCCCCCACTGCTAAGTCATTGAAATAACGAAGCCACTCCGCCAATATCGTTACTCGGGGAAGCACACCCCCTGAACACGTACAGAACTTTTTAGGAAAGGCTTTACGCCCAGAAGGGCGAGAAGTATTGATGAAGCGGAAATTGCGGGGAGAATGTCGGGCAATAATAGAAGTTTTTGAGAATTCATCAAGATAGACATTGTCAAAACTGAATTATGTTTTATAATATTGCTTGTTGAATCAAAATTGAAGGTCCCCGTAGACCAGTTGAAACAGATTTAAAATATAAGTTGCGACAGGAGAACCAATGGCTGAAACCGACAAAGATGACCTTATCAGCATAATTGATGAAAATGAAAAGGATGTACCGATACCGAATACCCTTCCTTTGATTTCGGTAAGAGACATCGTAATTTTTACGGATATGCTTCTTCCGCTTTTTATTGGGCGCGAAAAATCGGTTCGCGCCGCTGAGGAGGCGGTGGAGAAAGACGGATATCTGTTTTTAGCTGCGCAAAAAGATCCGAACGTCGAAAATCCGAAACCTGATCAAATTTATACAGTGGGTACTGTGAGCCGGGTTTTAAGAATGCTCAAACTTCCGGATGGACACGTAAAGTCTCTTGTACAAGGTATCGCCAAGGCACGGATTGTTAAATACGTTTCAAAAAAATCTTTATACCGTGTAAAAATAGAGATTATTCCGGACAATCCGTTTGAGGGGATCGATCTGGAGATTGAAGCGCTGATGCGGAATGTCCGAGAACACTCCGAAAAGATTTTGGCATTGCGTGGGGAAATGAACAATGATGTCAGCGTTATTCTTGAAAATATCAATGACCCCGGAAAACTTGCCGACCTCGTGGCTTCAAATCTTAAATTAAAAATCGATGAATCTCAGATCTTGCTTGAATTGATCGATCCCATGGAACGGCTAAAAAAAGTCAACGAGCTGCTGTCCCGGGAGGTAGAATTATCTTCCATGCAGGCGAAGATCCAATCTAATGTGAGAGATGAAATTTCCAAGAGTCAGCGAGACTATTTTTTAAGAGAACAGGTCAGAATGATCCACAGGGAACTTGGCGAAAGCGATGACAAGGCAAAGGAGATTCGGGATTATAAAAGAAAAATAAAAAACGCCAAGATGCCGAAAATCGCGAGTAAAGAGGCTTTAAAGCAGTTGAAACGCATAGAACAGATGCACCCTGACGCTGCTGAAGCCTCGGTTGTGCGGACATATCTGGATTGGCTGGCCGATATGCCATGGAGTAAATCCAGCAAAGATGCCATCAATATCAAGCATGCCAAATCGGTTCTCGATACAGACCATTTTGGGCTAAACAATGTTAAAGATCGAATATTGGAACATCTGAGCGTACGTAAGCTTAATCCTAAAATGAAAGGCCCGATTCTTTGTTTCGTAGGCCCACCCGGTGTGGGGAAAACCTCCTTGGGCCAGGCCATTGCAAGGGCCTTGAAACGTAAATTCATCCGTATTTCTCTGGGCGGCATCCGGGATGAAGCCGAAATCAGAGGGCATCGCCGCACCTATATCGGTGCATTGCCGGGGCGGATACTCCAGGGGATAAAACAGAGCGGTACCAACAATCCTGTTTTCATGATGGATGAAATTGACAAGCTCGGCTCGGATTTTAGAGGGGATCCTTCGTCAGCCCTTTTAGAAGCCCTTGATCCTGAACAAAACTCAGATTTTAGCGACCACTATCTTAATTTGCCCTTTGATCTTTCAAAGGTCATGTTTATCCTTACAGCCAACCTGACCGACACCATCCCGTCAGCGCTTCTTGACCGGATGGAGGTCATTACACTGTCCGGATATACGGAAGAAGAAAAAAAGACTATCGCCCAGCGACACCTTATACCCCGCCAGATAAAGGCGAACGGTTTGAAGGCAAAAACTTTGTCCATCAGTACGGGTGCACTGGTTAAGGTCATGTCAGAATATACATCCGAAGCCGGTTTAAGGAATCTTGAACGTGAACTCGGTTCACTTTGCCGGAAGGTCGCGCGAAAAATTGCCGAAGGCGATAAAGGGCCATTTAAAATCACAAAAAATAACCTGGAAAAATACCTGGGTGTCCCGAAATATTTTTCTGAACTGGACCAGGAAAACAGCCAGGTGGGTCTATCCACAGGTCTGGCTTGGACACAAGCCGGTGGTGAGGTTCTGTATGTGGAGGCATCGTTGATCGGCGGAAAAGGGGAGTTGATCATAACCGGTCAAATCGGAGATGTTATGCAAGAGTCCGCCCGGGCGGCTCTGAGTTATACCCGTGCAAACCTTCGCAGTTTGGGCCTCAAAGAAAGCGTTTTTGAAAATAAGGATGTACATATTCACGTCCCGGCAGGCGCTATTCCCAAAGACGGGCCGTCTGCCGGCACTGCAATGGCCACAGCCCTTATCTCTGCGTTGACAAATAAACCGGTACATCGAGATATTGCCATGACCGGTGAAATCACGCTAAGGGGCAGGGTACTTCCTGTCGGCGGTTTGAAGGAAAAAGCTTTAGGGGCCTTGAGGGCCGGAATCCGCACCATCATTATTCCTGAAAAGAACAAAAAAGATTTGACGGAGATTCCCTTGAACGTAAAGCGCAAGATCGACTTTGTTCCAGTTAAAAATATGGATAAAGTTCTTTCCCTTGCCATTGACGGTAAAGTTATGGACGACCGATGATATGATAATCCTCGCTGTCGATACAGCTACCACGAGCTGCAGTGTTGCCATTATTGATAAAAGGTCCGTGTTGGCGGAAGTTACACTGCTCAGAGAGGAGACCCATTCAAAACATTTAATGGATATGATTCATACGGCCATCGGTTTTTCAGGACTTAAATTTTGTGATTTAGATGGTTTTGCCGTTGTCAGAGGGCCTGGATCTTTTACGGGTCTGCGGATCGGAATAACGACCGTTAAGGGGCTTGCGGCGGGATTAAAAAAGCCACTGGTGGGCATTTCGAGCCTTGAAGCACTTGCAATGCAGGCATCTAATTCGCAATATTTGATCTGTTCGCTTTTAGACGCTCGCCGAGGGGAAGTCTATTTTTCCAGATACAGGTTTTTAGAGGGCCGTTTAAAAGAGGAGGTGGAGGAGCAAGTCTGCGCTCCTGAAAACACAATACGTGACATTAATGAGGCATGTATTTTTGTGGGCAATGGTAGTTTACTTTATCAGAAGATGCTATCGGGCATGATGGGTGACTTGGCATTTTTTGCACCGATGCCCCAAAATACCATTAAAGCTTCAACCGTAGCCTTTCTTAGCTTGAATAAATTTCAAAATAAAGATACAGATGATATCGACAGGTTTATACCCTATTATATTCGAAAATCTGATGCAGAACTGAACTTGGGGTTCGCAAAAAAATAACTTCGCAGAATTGGCGCTCAGATTTGGTTCAGGTTTGGCCGATCCGAGAGAGCAAAACCACAGGAATAGCGAGCTATTGCGCGGATTTTGCGAGTGAGATATCGACCAAAGATGGGCTGAAGGTGAGATGCAAAAATGTGAAGTTATTTTTGCGCGAGCCCTTTCTAAGTATATAGAACATCTTTTCCGCACATCAATCCCCAAAATGCACATAAAATTTACTATAAGAACAAGATGCGATTTTCCGTCAATGATAATTGCACAACAGCGCGAGTGAGACGAGCAGGGGAAAACATCATTATTGCAGTTATTATTGACAATATATAATCGATTTTGATATAAAATAAAGTTTAGACTTTTTGTAATCTTTGAACCCTAAATAGTTTATATATTTACTTTTTGATGTTTTCAATTTTGTTTGCCCGAATTTAAGGTAAATTAAAGTGCTCTGTTGCAGGTTAAAACAGGAAGATTAGATGCATAATTTTTCAAGGCCAGACTCGCCCAGTCCTACCGCTTTTCCAGTGGCAAGTGCCGGGTATCCTTTTATATTTGCTTCTGTATTTGCGACGGTTGTATTCGCCCTTTTGGAGTTGACAACCCTGGCTCTGATTGGGCTCGCTGCGAGCTTTTTCATATGTTATTTTTTCAGGGACCCGGACCGTGTTGTTCCCAATTTTAAAGATGCTGTGATTGCGCCCGCCGACGGCAAAATTATCTCAGCGGGTCCGGTGGGCAGCAGCCGGTTTTATGAAGGATCGTGCATTAAGATCAGCATCTTCATGTCGATTTTTAATGTTCATGTGAATCGCATTCCCCATGAAGGGCATGTGAAAACGGTAAGTTATTATCCTGGGAAATTTTTTTCAGCAAATCTTGACAAGGCTTCGAGGCAAAACGAACACAACGCAGTAACTCTGGAAACCGAAGAAGGGAAAAAAATCTGTACGGTTCAGATTGCAGGGCTGATTGCAAGACGTATTATTTGTAAAATTCAGGAGGGTGACATTGTTGCCCGGGGACAACGTTTTGGCTTAATTTGTTTTGGGTCACGTCTTGATGTTTACCTTCCGCCAGACATAAATTTGAAAGTGACTGTCGGGGATAGGGTGAAAGCCGGAACATCTGTTTTAGGAGATTTGACATGAAAAGAACGAAAAGATTTAAAAAAGAAAAATCGCGGCGTGGGATTTACATACTCCCCAACATTTTTACATCGCTCAACCTTTTTTTCGGCTTTTATGCTGTTATCGCTTCAATAAACGGGAAATTTGTTGTTGCGGCTGTGGCGATTATTATTGGCGTCATGTTTGATATCATGGACGGTAAAATTGCCAGAGCTACGAATACCACCAGCAAATTCGGTATTGAATACGATTCTTTGGCAGATTTAATATCCTTTGGTCTTGCCCCTGGATTAATGATATTTTTGTGGGCCCTCAAGCCCTTAGGAAGAATTGGCTGGCTCGCGGCATTTCTTTTCTTGGCTTGCGGGGCGCTTCGTCTGGCACGTTTCAACTCCCAAGTGGGCACAATTAGCAGCGATCACTTTGTCGGTCTTCCGATTCCGGCCGCAGCCGGCATGGCGGCAACAACCATATTATTTTGCCATAAATTCGGCATAGAAGGGAAAATAAATCCCATATTCATTCTTGTTTTGTTGTACGTTCTTTCTTTTTTAATGGTTAGCACAATAAAATATAACAGTTTCAAAAAGCCTGAACTGTTTAAAAAAATGAATTTCAATGTTCTGGTGGCTGTCATCCTGATATTGATTTTTATCGCTGCTCAGCCATCCATTGCGCTATTTTTTTTGGGCCTTGCGTATACCGTTTCAGGTCCTATCTCGACCGTTCGGCACCATCGAAAAATAAAACCGAAAGTAAATGGATATAACGAGGCAAATGAGCACGGATCAAGCCCATTTAACCATAATATTAACAAAAGTTCCGATATTCGCTGATTGGAGATTTTTTTATGCCAAAGGATTATAACATTTCTGTAATTCCGGGTGATGGAACAGGGCCTGAAGTTGTTGCAGAAGGTATCAAAGTTCTCAAAACCGTATCCGAAAAATTCGGTTTCAGTCTGAATTTTAACCATTATGATTTGGGCGGGGAGCATTACATGGCTTCAGGAGAGATTTTGCCGGATAACACCCTGGATTTATTGTCTAAAACAGACGCAATATATTTGGGGGCCATTGGGCATCCTGATGTAAAACCAGGTATTCTTGAAAAAGGCATTCTTTTAAAACTCAGGTTTTATTTTGACCAGTATATCAATTTGAGGCCGGTTAAACTTTATGAGGGCGTTCAGACGCCGATAAAAGGCAAGGGGCCGGAAGACATAGACTTTGTTGTGGTCCGGGAAAACACTGAAGGTCTTTATGCAGGCGCCGGTGGATGTTTAAAACGGGGTACCCCTGATGAAGTCGCAATTCAAGAATCGATAAATACCCGCAAAGGCGTTGAGCGCTGCATTAGATACGCTTTTGAATGTTGCAGAAAAAGAAACAAGAGAAAAAAACTGACGCTTTGCGGAAAAACGAATGTATTAACCTTTGCATTTGATTTGTGGGAACGTGCTTTTAATGAAGTTGGCGAGGAGTACCCTGATATCGAAACAGATTATGCACACGTTGATGCCATCTGTATGTGGATGGTGAAAAACCCGGAGTGGTTCGATGTTATCGTTACTGACAATATGTTTGGAGATATAATAACCGACCTGGGTGCAATGATTCAGGGGGGAATGGGCATTGCCGCCGGAGCAAACATCAACCCTGAAGGAATTTCAATGTTTGAACCCATCGGCGGGTCTGCTCCAAAATATACCGGCAAACAGATCATTAACCCAATTGCCGCCATTTCCTCGGCTCAGATTATGCTCGAGACCCTGGGCGAGTCAACGGCTTCATCCTTGATAGAGGAGGGTGTTATTAAAGTACTGCGGGATGACCTCAAAGATGTTGCCGCGGGGAAAATGGGGTATACGACACAAGAAGTTGGAGACCTTGTGGCAGATTATATTGTTGGGAATTAAACCATGTCGAATAAAAAATTCAATGTCGCCGTGGCGGGCGCGACCGGTGCTGTGGGAAATCAGATGATAACCTGTCTGGAAGAAAGGAATTTCCCGGTTAAGTCCATTAAATTTTTAGCATCCCGGCGTTCTGTTGGGCGTAAGCTTGATTACAAGGGCAATGCCATTGCTGTTGAGGAATTAAAGGAAGATTCTTTTAAAGGTTTCGATATCGCCCTTTTTTCGGCTGGTGGCGGCACCAGTGAAAAATTTGCCCCTTTTGCGGCCCGGGACGGATGCGTGGTTGTTGACAATTCAAGTGCATGGCGGATGGATCCCAAAGTTCCGTTGGTGGTTCCCGAAGTGAATCCCCATGCCATTGCACAATACACCCATAAAGGTATCATCGCAAATCCGAACTGTTCGACCATCCAGATGGTTGTTCCACTACATCCATTACACAAGAAATTTGGGATCAAACGGATTGTGGTTTCAACATATCAGGCTGTTTCAGGAACCGGTAAAAAGGCGGTTGATGAACTCGATGCTCAGACCAGGTCGATTCTCAATTTCAAATCATATGAAACGAAGGTCTACCCACACCCTATCGCTTTTAACTGTCTTCCGCACATCGATGTGTTTCTGGAGAACGGCTATACCAAAGAAGAAATGAAAATGCTCCATGAAACTAGAAAGATTCTGGAAGACGATACCATAGGGGTTACGGCAACCACCGTTCGTGTGCCGGTATTTTACGGCCATTCAGAATCGATTAACATTGAAACCATTGAACATGTTTCTGCTGAAGAGGTGAGGGCTTTGCTGGAAGAAACTTCCGGGGTTAAAGTCGTTGATGATCCGCACAACAACGTTTATCCTCTTGCCAGTGATGCTTCCGGCCAGGATTTGACACTTGTGGGTCGTATTCGTGATGATGAGTCGATTTCAAACGGCATCAATATGTGGGTTGTGGCCGATAATATCAGAAAGGGCGCTGCAACAAATACGGTACAGATTGCAGAAATCTTGGCAAAGGACTATTTATAAGGGGTTTAGATTTGGAGCGTGTACCCATTACAAAAGAAGGCTATAAGGCCCTGAAGAAAGAGCTGGATTATCTTAAGAGAGTTGAACGGCCCAGGAATATAAAATCAATCGAAGAGGCCCGTGCTCACGGGGATATCACTGAAAACGCAGAGTTTGAAGCTGCCAAAGACAGACAGGCATTTATTGAGGGGCGGCTAAATGGATTGACATACAAGCTGTCCAGAGCAGATATCATCGATCCTAAAAAAATTCCAAAGGATCGAGCTTTATTTGCCAGCTCTGTATTACTTGAAAATATCGATACCGGTGAAAATGTTAAATATCAACTTGTGGGACCTGATGAGGCGAATATTGATGAAGGACGCATTTCTGTATCTTCGCCTCTGGGGAAAGCCATAATAGGCAAAAAACCCGGAGACGAAATTTCTTTGGAAGCTCCAGGTGGAAAAAGATACTATGAACTGGTAGAAATATTGTAAATTCAACATTTACTATCAAACATTTTAAAATTGATTAATGATATATTTATTAACGGAGGTTTTTCGTGGCGCGTATAACTATAGAAGATTGTTTGAAACGGGTAAAAAACCGGTTTTTACTGGTCAACATGGTGGCCAAGCGTGTAAGGCAGATCCGTGAAGGATCCGAATATCTGGTAAGTTCACCGAAGAACGAAGATATCGTAGTCTCTTTGCGCGAAGTCGCTGCTGGAAAGATCACAATTCAAGAAAAAAAAGAAGAAGAAAAAGAGGAACTCGTAGAAATAGAAGAAAATCCATAGGAGGCCGACACTTTTCTTTTGCCAAAATACAGCTATGCCTACAAGGTGCTAAAAAGGAATATTGGAAAGGCGTTGCACCGGTATAATATGATCTCTGATGGGGATCGCATTTTAGTCGGTCTTTCAGGAGGCAAAGACAGTTTCACGCTAATGTGGATGTTAAAGGAACGGCTGAAACGCATCCCCATAAATTATGAACTGTTCGCAGTGCATATCGATCCCGGATTTGAGGAAGGCTTCAGTGAACCCCTGGCCGAATATTGGAATAAAACAGGTCTTAAACTCAAAGTCGAGCATACGGATTACGGAATTTTGGCTCATAGCTCTAAAAATCGTGAAAATCCGTGTTTTTTATGTTCCAGGTTGCGCAGAAAACGCCTTTTTGAAATTGCGGATGAACTCGGATGCAACAAGCTGGCTCTGGGGCACAACAAAGACGATATCATAGAGACTTTATTTTTGAATATATGCTATGCTGGAGAGCCCCTTGCTTTTGTTGACGAAGATGTTATAAGACGATTTGTAAAAGAGAAAGGTTGTCCGGATTTTATCAATCCATGCCCGAGTGCAAAAGTTTCCAAGCGGCAGGAAATTAAAGGGCTGTTACAGCAGCTCTACCGGAGCAACAGGAAAGTTAAGGGGAATATTTTCAGGGCCATGAGCCATGTGAAGACAGATTATTTGTTAAAATGAAAGATATTCAAAATCAATTCGATCACCGCAACATTCCAATCGATAAAGTCGGCATTAAGAATCTTAAATATCCCATAACAGTGCTCGACCGGAAAAACAACTTTCAGCACACCGTTGCTTC
>JAFCZV010000322.1 GCA_019314155.1 Deltaproteobacteria bacterium | reverse complement strand
TCATCAGTCAACAATCCAAAAGTCCCCAATCATAAATATTTTTTAATTTCCTCTACAAAGGTGGCGGGAACAATTGGTTTGCCAATATACCCCGCGCACCCCGCCTCAAGAGTCTTTTCGCGGTCCCCTTTCATGGCGTAAGCCGTTATAGCAATAACAGGGATTTTAGCTGATTTTTCATCTGCCTTGATCCGCCTGGTGGCTTCATAACCGTCCAGTTCAGGCAACTGCATGTCCATGAGTATCAAATCCGGGCTTTCCCTGGAGGCTTTGTCCACGGCTTCAAGCCCATCTCTGGCTTCGATTACCTCGTAGCCGTTCTTTTCCAAGATAAACCTGGCCAGGTAAAGGCTCTTTTCATCATCAACAACCAGTATACGCATTAGCTCTTCCTTTCCTCAAGCTCCCATCCATTGTCCACCGGAAGATCCATATGAAACTTCGTGTATTGACCGGGCTCGCTTTCAAAGGTTAATTCACCGTGATGTTCCTTAATGATACCATAACTGATGGAAATCTCCAAACCGGTTCCGACAGTTCTCCTTTTAGTTGTAAAAAAAAGGATCGAATATTCTTTCTCTCACCTCAGGGTCAATTCCAACTCATAGGTCTTCCCATCCAGTTGATCTTAGGCGTGCGTTCTGCACTCCAGCGGTTTGGAAAGTCATTCCTGACGGAGGGCTGGCCCCGGGAGGCGATTTCCAAAGCGCGCAGCTGTTCAGAATGCGGCGAATGCCTGGAGCGATGTCCCTAACAACTTCCCATACCGGACCTGATCAAAGAAAACCTTGAATGGGTGGATGAAGTGCTCAAATCATAACACCATTTTTTGGCATCTTTTTTGGTCGTTCATGTATTCTTGCGCGCTTCTGACCTCAATCTCATATCTTACCCACGGCTCCTCCCCCGATGAAATACAACACTATTTCACCGGGACAGCACCATGGACTTTTGCACCATTAGATCTGATGGTCTATTTATGGCTCAGGCTTTGCGCATGCCGATAATTTTAAACAACCATCGGCAAACAGAAAAAAAACAGGACATCCTAACAGTATGCCGGGAAGAACCGCCCGAATCATATTATCCTAAATATTTTCAGATAAATACATATCAGCTCCTTCCTTTTTGCCGGGTGCTTTTACCCGGTTCTCTTTTTCTTCATCCTTACCTCACATGATCCTTTTGATCAGAATAATAAAAACAACAAGCATTTCAATACATTAAAAAGAACGTCGCTATGTTGGCATGTATTCTGCTTTGACAGTTCGTATGATGAAGCTTTTTACAATATATTTAATAAAATTTTTAAAGCGAGAGATTCATAAAACCTTGGGCGCCGCGATATTCTTTGCAATCGTGTTTAATGTAAGTACAGCGCGTTGTGAAGAAAAACGTTTTGCGTTCCAATTTGTTGTTAAGTTTTCAAGCAACATTTCTACCGCCATCGGCGTACACGAAAGGTCTCACATTCTAAGTGAAAATCTGACGAATGCCGATATGGAACGGGAAGATGGAAACCGCCAACAACCCATCGCATTCACGGAAAATGCCGACGTTAATGTAAAAGGATTCCCCTTAAATTCCACCGGTTTAATCGGTCAAGAGACTGGATCTGGAGTGATTTCTCAGTTTGACAAGATCGATAAAGATGATTCATCTGTACAAAGGATGAAGAGGTGGAAAATCGTGGATCCCATACGATATGCCTTGGATCACTGGTTCTCAGGGATAACGAACAAGAAGGAAGGAAACACCTATCGAGGTGATCTGCAAGGTATCGAACATTATTCAAATAAAACGACGTCCAATGAGGTTGGGTTATCCATAGCATCCATGAGCATGTCTCAAGGTTACCGTTTTCTTCAAACTCAGAACTGGGCTCCGGATTGGATTAAAAAGGAAACACACCATCTGAGTTTTTCTCTCACACCTGATGGAGGTATCTCCGCGACCTATAGAATTTCTTTTTGAAAGAAGGTCGGCAGGAAACAGTCGTAAATTGTTCTAATGAATACATTAGAATGATGTTTTTGGGTGTAAAGCGCACATTTTTGAAATGGCGTCTAATCGCATCAGGTTATTCGTCTTTTCGGGGGGGCTTTAACTTAAAGCCGAAGATAAACACAAAGGCTATTCCGATCATACCGAACAGGCCTGCCTTGCCGACATCTTCAAGGTCGGCATATCCTGAAATATAGCGGTAAAAGAAGTATCTGGGATCGATTTCCGCAGCCTTTTTGAAGCTGGCGTTGGCCGACATATCTTGACCCAACTCCTGGTAAACCTTGCCCCGGGTTCTATAAACGTCGGACAAAATTTGCAGATCGCTTCCCAGGGCAATGGCCTGTTGGGCGTCCTCGAGGGCTTCGCTCAGTTGACCGTTCAGACGAAAGGCCTCCGCCCGGTAACTTAAAGCCGCGCTTATATCCGGTGCCAAATCGACGGCTTTGTCGAAGTTGACAATGGCCTTTTCATAGGTTCCGATTTTGAGGTAAGCCATCCCCAGCATCCGGTAGGCATCGGCTTTATCGGGAACCAGCCGGATATAATCTGTAAAATCCTCAATAACCTTGTCGTATTTCTCCTGAAAATAATAATGCAATCCTCGTTTTTCATAGGCAGGTGCGAGCCTCGGGTTCAAGTCCAAGGCCGTGGTAAAATAATTAATCTTTTCATTGGCCATCGTGCTTTTCAATCCCAGATTGAAATATTCCATGGCATTGCCGTCAAAGGCGTATACTTCCTGGGTATGCTTCTGCCACGACATAAGCGCAAAGAGCACCAGTATACAGATGTATAATTTTTTCATATCGGCTACCTCTCTGAATATATAACTCCTGAATACCCACCTTTACGGCTTAGGCAGTCAGCGGTTTTTCAAAAAAAAAGAACGGAACGCTATAGTAAAATAATCGGTTGGAATCGAGCAGAAATCTTCGGTCGTTTTTTCCAATCTAGCGATAACATAATGCCTTGTTTGTAGATTGCAACCCTCAAGACTGTTTCTTTTTTGCTCAGATATTTTTTTAATTTTAAGATTGAATTTGCTTATAAATCAATATATTGCCTGGATCTTATACAGTGCTGAGTTTCCAAAGGACTCTCGTTTAATTTGTCCTATGGTCTTATCGGGCTATTCTACGCTGTTCTCTTGGCTCGACTTCGACCCGGGATAGCCACAAAGCATATTAATGTAATCCAAATATCTCTAAACAGATCACTCTAACCTTGCCCCTGCCTCCGGCCCATAGGGCCTACGGCCCGGAGGGAATCCTTGAACCCTCTGGGATCACACCTGCTCAATGGGAGATGATCCTAATTTTTTTCTTGTCAGACGGTAACCGGCAAGATAAAAC
>JAFCZV010000034.1 GCA_019314155.1 Deltaproteobacteria bacterium | reverse complement strand
CTGCAAAGTATTAAAGTCCTGAACATTGCCGGTGCCAATATCACGATACCTTTCAAAGAGAAAGTCATACCCCACTTAGATGTTCTTTCAGAGGGGGCGAATATAATAGGCGCAATCAACACCATCGTATGTAACGGAGACATACTTAAAGGATACAATACCAATGCCATCGGTTTCATGGACGCTCTTGGCGAGGCAGGGTTTGATGTGGAGGGCAAATCGGCCCTTATTTTCGGAACCGGTGGAGCAGCCAAGGCCATTGCATTTATTTTAAACTGGCTGAGAACAACGTCCATTTTTATTGCCGGCCGCGACATAGAAAAAACTCGCCAAATTGTCGAACGCTTTGGAGGAGAAGCGATATCTCTTTATGATCTTCCCGATCGAACTTTGAATGTCAACATAGTGGTCAACGCCACGTCTGTTTCAAGCCCTGACGAGTCCCCCGAGATGGCTGCATTGCTTGAAAAAATTCAAATAAAGGGCTGCGAACTGTTGGTCGATCTTAACTATGACCGAAGTGAAAATTTCTGGCAGGATATGGCCCTGCGAAATGGTGCGCGGTTCATGGATGGTTTACCGGCACTCGCATATCAGTCCAGGCGGACTCTGGCCCTATGGACCGGTATTCAGGTGCCGCCGGAGGAGTTTTTGAAAGTGCTCGATGAAATTTTGTAGATTTAAGGGGGTTGCCAGAATCCTCTTCTTTATGTTCGCTTTATGAATCGGCAGAAGATAAATTTCTGTCTTACACCTGAAGGTGTCACGTGATCTTCAAAGAAAGTTTCCGTTAAATTGAAATTATTTCCCAGTTCATTATGCAAAGTCTCTGGTTCATACCTTACAACGGGAAGCCCGCTACATTTTGGCGGGGCATCCAGATCAAAGGTTGCAATGATTAGATGACCATTTAGCATTAAAGCTTGATTCAGTGAATGTATATATCCCTTTCTATCCCCAGCTTCGGTAAGGAAATGAAATACGGCACGATCATGCCAGACGTCAAATTTCTCCTTAAAGTCATATTTTGTAACATCTGCCTCGATCCAAGAGATTCTGTTTGATTTTTCAGCAAGTTGTATTTTTGCTTTTTCAATTGATTTGCCGGAAATGTCTAAAACTGTTAATTTTTTATAGCCCTGATCAAGTAATATGCCAGGTAGTTTGGATGTGCCCCCACCAATATCGATAATGCTCCCATCAGCACCAACTTCGGTGGTAGCAATTAGTTTCAGCGACATTTCAGGATAATCTTGATGCCATCCAACCTCACTGGGTAAATTCTTTTTATAAACACGATTCCAGTATTTTTTCCGATTTTGTTTAAAGGGCATAAAGATAGATCGTTTCATATGCTTTAATGGGTGACCCCATTCCTTATCTCACCTTTTTCATCCTATTGAGTGCTTTCTGCCGAGCCTCTTTAATGTCTTCTCCACGCACTTCTGCTTTTCGTGCAGCCCAAAACTGCGCCTCTTCCCTGTCACCTGTGTACACACCGCACCACATCAGCCCCGACATGGCACCAATGCCGTGGGGATTGCTCCGCAGCGCCCGCAGAAACGATTCTTTCGCAGACCTGTAATCCTGGCTGCGGTAGGATGCCCAGCCCAGAATGTCTTGCGCCATGAAAGAGTTCGGGGCAATGGCAACGGCTTTTTCAAAAAGACCTGAATCGATTTTTCTCTTTCCGCCATAAGCAGAATTTAGATAGAACGCTTCAAGCGCGCGCCCCAGGATATCCATCCCTTGCACCGATATCGTTTCAGTCCATAACGCCGGTTGTACCTGCTTGGCAGGAAAAGGGTGCCCGCAGGCTGCCAAATAGTCCAGAAATATCCGGCGAAATTCGACAAGGCCGTCTGAGCAAGAAAAGGGGATACGTTTTGAAAGACTTTGTTCATTATCGGCAGCATCAAATAAAAAAACGGTCGCGAACCGATCGCCTGCCTTTCCGTACAGCCAAAAACGTACATTCTGCTCTGTGCTAACCTGATGTAAATCGACCAAAATTTCCTTTTCCCGGCAGTACGCTTTCAGGTCCGTTTCTTCCGGAAATATTTTGTTTACCCTCCAGCCGAACCAGCATTCTTTCAATCCTGTGTGAAGGACCATCACATTTCCTAAGAGAAAATGAAGCGCAAGACCCACCCCGTTAAAATCTTCGGGAGGATCGGGTTGAAAAGGAAGTACAATACATTTTGGACGGCCCTTTATTTTTCCGCTTTTATTCATGTTTAATCTTTTATATGTCAACAAATAAATCCAAATTGAGTCTTAACTCAATCAGGAGCAAGAAATATCGGTGTCAAAAGAAATATCGGTGTCAAAGCTTGAATTGCGAATTATTTTTTTCAAATTGATTCTTCATATTCAATTCGCCATGCTCTGCCCATATTGATTTTATTAAATGATACCGGCTTAATTATCAAACATCAATTTTATTGGGCTAAAGTTGAGTTCATCTGCATTGTGGAGCGGAGCGGAAAAATGTCAGGTTCAACGATTAGCAGGAATAAGCTATCCCAATATTTTTTGTCCTATCATTCCAACAAGAAAACCAAAGCTTGCACCAAGTGCAGGAAACCAACTTTTTTTCAACTTTGACATTGGTGCAATATCCTGAAATATTAAGTAAAGTATCCCACCACTGGAAAACAGCATCATTGATGCTGTAAGTTTCGGCATATTACTCAGCAAATAATATCCTAAAAGGGCGGCAATGATTCCGGAAAAACTAAGCAAAAATAAGATGAGCAAGCATTTTTGTGAAGAATATCCACTGGTTCTCAAATCCAAATAGGAATTGAATGATTCCGGAAAATTTTGAAAGCCTATAAAGATGGCTAATAACAATCCCAAATTGTGGTCGGTACCGAATACTGCTCCTAATGCAATTGCTTCCGGAACAAAATCCATCAACATTGCTAATAGTTGAGAAATTGCTCCGCCTTTTTTCTCTATGTATCTATCTAAAAAGAAGAAAATAATTGCACCTGTTAAGAATATTATTGCCATCGGTGCAAGTGGCAATACGTTCATACCTTCTGGTACCAGAACGAGTGCAACAGCAGCAACAATTATTCCTCCGCCAAATGCAATTGATGTATGAAGAATCTCTTCTTTTACAAATCCATCCTGGAAATATCTTTCAAAATATTTAGAAAGAAGTCCTCCCAAGAAAACAGTAACTCCTGCAAAAAATGAGTACAGTATTATTTTAAATAAATCTTCCATTTAAACTCTTGCTAACTTTCTAGCCTGCAAAGATTTTAACGGTACACGCCCCGGCTCCTTCCCGTCTGGTTCACCCGCTTGGTTATATTGCTTTTATGCCGCAACAGGTTCAATGCTCTGAAAAGAAGTTTCATTTAACTGACTGAGTTCCCAGTTGTTTTGTAGGTTAAGCCAAAACTGAGGGCTTCCCCCCAAGGCTTTTGAAAGTTTCATGGCCATTTCTGCGCTAATGCCTCTTTTCCCACGGCATATTTCATTAATTGTTTTCGGCAAAACTCCGATATGTTTCGCAAGTGCTGATTGAGTAAGGCTCACCTCCTCTATCTCATCTTGCAATACCGCGCCAGGATGTATGGGTGTAAAATGTATCTTATTCATTATGGCTCCTTTAAACTTTAGTGGTAGTCGACAATCTCGACATCAGCCGCATTTTCTTTTTCCCACTTGAAACAAATGCGGTACTGATCATTTATTCGAATACTAAATTGACCTTTTCTATTTCCTTTCAATTTTTCGAATCGATTTCCGCGTATTTCCTGAAGGTCCTGCATTGATGTCACAGCTCCTAAACGTGCGAGTTTTATCTGGGCTTTCCGGTGCAAGTCCTTTGGCAGAGTCCGCAAAGCTTCTTTAGTGGCTCTGCCATAATTGATGTCTTCAGTCCCTTTGTTTTTGAAGTTTTGGATAGCCATTTTTAACCTTGAAAGACAACACACTAACTATACCGGATACCGGTATAGCGGTCAAGTGTTTTTTAAAGGAGAAATTTGGTGAATAGTCACTATTAACTGGGTTCAAATCATTGAGTTTATTCGAATTTAAACAGCAATATAACGAGGGCATAACCTGCTGAGATGAAGCGCAGCGAAATCTCAGTCAGCGTTCATGCCATTGTAAACCCTCTCGGGTTGTAAATGTTATTCTAATTTTAATTAAACATTGACAGCCACTTTGATGTGTATATAATATAAAAAGCATACACACTTTGCGCAAGGAGGAACTATGCGAACAAATATTGTAATAGATGACGATCTCATGAAAGAAGCCATGGCGCTCAGCAAATTAAATACCAAGAAAGCTGTCGTTGAAACCGGCCTGAAATTATTAGTCCAAATAAAAAAGCAAGAACGTTTAAAAAACCTACGTGGAAAACTTGAATGGGATGGTGACCTCGATGCTATGAGGTTGGATCAATGATCTTGGTCGACTCATCCGTTTGGATCGATTATTTCAACGATAAGCGATCCTGGCAAACAGATTTACTTGATCACATGCTCTCCAATGTTCCCATTATCATGGGTGATTTAATCCTCACAGAGGTACTTCAGGGCTTCAAATCTGATAAGGACTACGAAACCGCAAAAAATTATCTCGGCGAACTTCCATTTCGACGAATGGGTGGATATAATGTCGCCATTCAAAGTGCTCAAAATTACCGAAAGCTTCGAAAAGCTGGGGTTACTGTACGAAAAACAATAGATATAATAATTGCAACTTTCTGTATTATTGAAGGATTAACGTTGCTTCATGATGACCGTGATTTTGATCCTATTGCTTCCAATTTTCCCTTAAAAGCCTTTGTCCCTCGATAATCCCACCTTAGACTGTCCAAAATTGTTTTAGTTCACAACGAAAAGTTCACCAGACAACAAAAGCCGTCAGACTTTTGTTGTCTGGTGAAACGTCATGTTCGGTGAAAGTGAAATAAAGTTACAACAAATTATTTATAATACGCATTTAAGAATTCATCCCTTGGTATTCTTGCCTGTGTAAGGATGGTTCTCAGCGTCGATTTCTTGATTGTTGGATGGTTTGGCATTGTTAGGAGAGTTCGGGTGCCATCTGGATTTTCTCTCAACATCGCAATATGATTGCCTTCACGAACGATATCGAATCCAAGAAGCTTAAAGGACTTAAACAACTTTTCGAATTGGAGCATCAACAGGAAACTTCGACATCAGACAGATACTCCTGCTTCTGCAATGAAGGCTTCTAATATGGGTGGGTCAACATCAATTTGTTCAGGCCCGAATGTCTCAATATGAAATTTAATTGCCGATTTGACATCAGCCAACGCCGTTTCGTATGTATCACCCTGGCCGACCACAACGCCCTTTAGTCCGAGCGGATAAGCAACATAGGTATCGGGATGTTTCTCAACAACTATTTTAAATTGTTTCATAATATTGACCTCATACAAGCAAGTTGGTTTTAGGCAAGTTAATAAATCATATCACAATTGAAGTGTAAAAACAAAAAACGGTTGCCGTATAATTTTTACACACCGAACAATTTAATTGACCAGAATAAATTCTATAATTTGTGATATAGGATGATGTACGAAAAAATTCTGTGTTGACATGTTCTACAATAACAGTATTTTAATAAATTACAGACTAAACAAGCATAAAATATAAAAATAATATGCGGAAACCAATGGGGCATGTCAAGGACAATAACAGGTGGAAAAAAAAGAAATTATTAGATCTTGCAAGGGAGATATTGAGACGCAAACATTACAACATTCAGACGGAAGAGTCCTATGTAGGATGGATTCTACTTTTTACGAATTAATTTATATTGGTACCAATAACTTTGTTAAAATCTAATGAAAAAGTTGTACAATCGATCCTATTTTTTTGATCAGGGACTGCGGTTTGAATGCAAAAGATGCGGTGTATGTTGTACCGGAGATCCGGGAATAATATATATTGATAAAAATGAAGTTGCGCGTATAGCCGAATATATTTCTGTCCGGGATTCCCGTTTCATCGAAAAATATCTTTATCCGGTCAGGGCAGGGTACAGTATCAGGGAACGTGCAGACGGGCGTTGTCTTTTTTATCAAGACGGATGTTCAATCTACCCAGTGCGTCCAAGCCAGTGCAAAACATTTCCTTTCTGGTTTGAAAATTTGCGTTCATCAAGAATATGGCGACAAGTGGCCAGGGAATGCCCTGGAATTGGTTGTGGTTCACTCTATTCCAAAGAACAAATCCTGGAAATTGTTCAGTTAAAAATGGAGGCCGTTGATAAAAGTTACTTTTGCAAGATTAGGGATGATACTAAAAACCAAGAATATCAACCACATCAAGATTACAATACAGAGGTATCCAATGGGAGAAATTAAAAGCACCCTCGATCTTGTGATGGAAAAGACCAGACACCTTACCCTCAGCCAGGAGGAAAAGGAGGAGCAAAAACATATTGAAGTCAATAAGAGGTTACAGGGGCTTTTGCAAAAATATCAGGACAATCTATTAAAAAAGGAAAATCTGGAAAAAGAACTGGACAGTTTAAGAAAAGCCTATGATTTGAAGGTGGATAAGATGCTGTCACGGATGCTTTTAGACAGTCTTAAGATAGGGCATAAAAATGAATCCCTTCTTGAACTGTTAAATGAAATCTGCGGTTTAGACGTATCGAGGCTTGAGGCATTATCCCACGATTTTCAGGATGCCGTCGGGTTTGCATCTGAAAAAAGGATAAAAGAGATAAAAGCAGATCTGGCAGAAAAGCGTTTTATTTCAGGTTCCGCTGTTGTTCCTAATCCGGAAGCCGACAATGAATTGATATTAACCGTTAAGGAGATTAAGGATAAATTTGACCAGATTCTGGTTCAGGAAAAGACCGCCTTGTATGACCGCACCTAAAGGCTATATGAGGTTTAACCCAAAATATTGCAAATCAGCGAAGTTTGTCTCGACGTCCTTTGCCCCGCTAATGATATCACCATGACCCGGCAGTAGCCATTCGATCTCAAATTCTGCCAGTTTTTTGATGCTTTCTTTAAGCACTGAACCATTGCCGCCCGGAAGATCCGTACGTCCTATGCCCTCCTTAAAAACCAGATCGCCTGTGAACATTAGCTTTTGGTCCGGCCAGTAAAGTGAGACAGATCCGGGTGAATGCCCCGGGGTGTGAAGCACCTTTAGGTTAAGGCTATTTACAGCAATGTCGCCTTCTTTGAGAAAAAAATCGGGGGTGATTAAATCCGGATTGATACCAATGGAGGCGATGACACGTTTATCGATAGTTTTTAAAAAATGCCATTCCTTATGATGAAGCGTCATAAGGGCCTGGGTCTCTTTGAATAATTGAACAGCCTCAATGTGGTCAGGGTGGGCATGGGTGCATATGATCAACCCGATATCTTCGAGCGTCAGACCTAATTTCATAAGCCCTTTTCGTACGTGATCAAACAGATTGCTGTGACCCGGATCGATAAGGATACGGGTTGGCCCGTCAATCAAATATGTGTTGCAGTTGTTGGCGGACATTGATTCCCAGATAAAGGCGTGAATGTTGTTGATAATTTGCATGATAAGCTCAGAAATTTAATATAGGCAGTAAACCGTTTATGTATAGGAAGAAAAATGCACAAATCAAAAACGCCACAGCTGCGCCTACATTCCCTTTTATTTTGTACCCGATAATAACCATGGCTATTACTGACAACATAATAAGAACTATTCGTGAAATGAACTCAAAGGAGAATTCGGGCTCTGCGCCCATTCCTAATAATCTCGCATATTCAAAAAACATAATTCCCCTCAAGGTTTAAAACCAAAAAACGGCTGTTTTTAGAACTCTCTTTCCAAATATTCAAGTAGTTAGCGTGGCCCGATCCTAGAATTTCACTTGAGTTGATGATAATAATTGTGGGTGCCATTATTTTTGAGTTACAATAAGACCTTTGCCAGAGGCTTTTGCCGCGAAAAGGTATTTGTCTGCTTCTGCCACAAATGCCTCCAATTTTCCCTTATAACAAGCTACTCCACAACTAATTGTTACCTTGTCCAGACGTTGTCCTTCAACATTCTCAAATTGGTGGATAGAAACTTTTTCAACAAGCTTTTTAGCTACATGTTCAGCATTTTTTATGTCACATACCGGAAGTAAAACAGCAAACTCATCTCCACCATAGCGAAAAGCCGAGTCTGATTCGCGTATTGATTCTCGTATCATATCAGCCAGTTCTTCAAGTAACTTATCGCCTGTTTGGTGACCAAAGGTGTCGTTATGTCGTTTAAAATCATCTATATCGATCATGATGAGGGACAATTCCTGTTTATACCGGTTTGCCCTGCTTGTTTCCTCAATCAACCTTAAATCGAAAGAACGCCGATTATATAGAGAAGTCAACTCATCTGTAAGTGCCAGTTTTTTGAACTTGCTGTTTGAATCAATCAATTTTATTGAGACCTCATTGAGCTCATTTATTTTATTTTGAAATTCATCATGTAAAACATTAAAGTTTTGTTGGATATTCTCAAACTCATTTTCAACATTGAACTCCCCTTTTTCTCCTATAAGCTGAACCGATTTCGATTCAATGTCCTCTGAGATGGTTTCTATTGAACTAATCCATTTAGACCCCAAGGCAAAACTTAGAAAAAAGGGTGAAAGCATGACCAACACACCATATGTAAATACACCCTTAAGACTATTTATCTGGTCTGGCATAATTACTGGGATGACTTGCTGATAAATGATAAATATTAATAGCAGCAATGGAAAAATCGAAGATAAAAACAAAAATGCAAAGAAGTTCTTTCTGAAGTTTTCGTGCATTAACGAAGTAAACAATGCCATAAATGCCTCCTTTAATTCATTGATTCATAACCTTATGAATATAAGTGAGAAATAAGTTTATTTATAATCATCTTAAAATGATAAAGGTTTAATTTTTCTTTTTAATTTAAACTCGGACTATGTCGTACAGCTTGCCAAAGTCAAACCCAACATCAATTTTCTCCGATTACATATACCATAAAAATAGAAAGGGCAAACCCTCATGAAAAGATTTGCCCTTCTTGAAAAAACGATATCACAAAAATTTAGACTCTTGATATTTACATTTTCATAGTTCAGAAATCTGATCTGTTATCGTTATGGCGTATCATTGCTTGACTGGGACAAAAATTGATCGGCCGGCTTTCAGGTCAACAGTTCCAGGGTTGCTGCGGTCGCATCTTCGAGAACACCTGTGTGTGCCGCAAGGTCAAGGACGGTAATCCGCTCGCGGATCGTACGGGACGCTAATGCAGCCAGACGGAATTCATCCTTTAAAAGATTAAGCGCTTCAAGTGTCATCTCAAATCCTGCGCGTCGGATCAGGTCGATAAAAAATTGCGGCTTTTTTACCTTGCCAAAAAGCATCTTCAGTGTCTGCCAGTTTTCAGGCAGCAGACTGTCGAAGGCTAAAAGATGTTCGCGTTTTTTAAAAAACTGTTTTTCAACCTCGGCGGCCATATTGCCCCACACGGAAGGAATATTGTCGGCATCGATACTAAAGGCATTTGCAGCGGTACTTTTCAAATCTTTTTCATTGATTAATGCCAGTTGGCGGTAACATGAGGCTGAAAGGATTACTCCGGCTCCTACCTGGAGACCGTGAAGCTCGGGGGTTCTTTTGGTGAGGCTTGCGCGCATATCCAGAAAATGAGAAATCAAATGCTCTCCCCCTGATGCCGGAGCGCTAGAGCCGGCAAGGCTCATGGCAACACCTGAGACCAAAAGTCCTTTGAAAAGCCCCATGATTGTTTTTTCACTGCCCTGAACGATGCCTTCCGGATTCCCCATATAGCTGCTTTCCGATTCGGCAACGATCGCCGACGGCAAAGCGCAATAGTTGCCGCTAAAGAGCAATGATTCGATTTGCCAGTCAATGTCCGAGACGGATTTTGCCAGCGCGTCACATAAACCGGCCTGACGTAATTTCATCGGCGCCTGCCGGATTACCTCGGGATGAACGTAAATAAATTGGGGCGGGGGTGCGGGCAACGTACGTTTGACGCCCTTGATCTTTACGGCCGCAATGGAAGAAGTATAACCGTTCATGGAAGGGGCGGTGGGAACCGTCCAGTAAGGAACATTTCTTTTTCCTGCGGCGTATTTTCCAAGATCGTTAATTGTTCCGGCACCGACAGCGACAATTAATCCATGTCGGCTGCTTTCAAAAGTAATGCGCTCTGCAAGAGAATCGGTCACGCTGGTATCGCCCGGAAGTGTTATCACCTGATGTTGGACGGAATTTTCTTGCAGGCAGGTCGCAACCCTGCCACCGGCGGCCCTGTGGGTGTTTTCGTCGTCAACGAGTAAAACAGACCCGCTGCCGACCGCTTGGCGGCAATCTTTGGCAAGATGCGTGTACGCATCTGTGCCTGTATACATTTTGATCGAAATCGGCGGATGCCGGTTGCCACAGGTACAGAGCTGTGTGTACTTTTCGGGCTCGACCACGTAGTTTTTATTATTAAATGGTATATCCATAACTTTTTAATCAGAACAAGATCATACATTTTTGCGGATTTAGAAGCAAGTAGAGGTCTTGTCCTTCTTTCTGTGGCATGTGATGCGGAACCTGCACTCTTATCATGTTGCCGTTTACGTTTACGAAAAAGTACAGAAAGTTACCCAGGTATGCCTTATGGGCAATGGTGCCCTTGAACAGGTTCTCCCGGGCTTGAGGTGGTTCCGTAAATACTTCCACATCCTCAGGACGTATAGATGCATACACTTTTTTTCCTGGTGTTGTTGCCGTGATGCTAGGCGTCTTGCACAGCATCTTCTCACTGAATTCGGTGCGCACGTGTACCAGGTCCTTGTCCTCGAAAACCTGGACGACCTCTCCGGACATAAAGTTCATGGTGCCGATAAAATCAGCGACAAATCGATTGGCAGGCTTTTCATATATTTCATGCGGAGTGCCGATTTGCACTACATTTCCCGAGTCCATGACGGCGATTCGATCAGAAATGACCATGGCTTCTGCCTGGTCATGACGTAGACCGACGTGATGCCCATACGTCTTACCAGGCTCTTGATTTCAAATCTCAACCCTTCTCTGAGCTTGGCATCCAGGTTGCTCAGCGGTTCATCCAACAGTAACACTTTAGGATTACTCACGAGAGCCCGCGCCAGAGCCACCCTTTGCTGCTGCCCGCCGCTCAATTGGCCCGGATATCTATCTTCCAAGCCGTCTAAACCCACCAGTTCCAATATCTGTTGTGCTTTCTCTTGAATAGTCTGCTTGGGCATCCTCTGAAGTTTCAAGCCGTAAATGATATTTTTGTACACCTTCATATGGGGCCATACGGCGTAGTTTTGGAACACCATGCCGATTCCTCTTTTTGATGGATGGACAAATCCTTTCGAAAGCATCGGCTTGCCGTCAATAACGATGTCCCCCTCCTCTGGTCTTTCCAAGCCAGCGATACATCGCAAGGTGGTTGTTTTACCGCATCCGCTGGGTCCAAGAAGCGTTAACAATTCTCCCTCGTTCACTTCAAGCTGTATGTGATTGACTGCCACAACTTTCTTAAAGCGCTTGAACAGGTTTTTTATCTCTATAAATGCCATTGAATTTCTCTCCTTAAATGCTTGCTCAATCTGCGATGCACCTTCAATGCGCGTTTCACAT
>JAFCZV010000321.1 GCA_019314155.1 Deltaproteobacteria bacterium | reverse complement strand
AGTTACCATAAAAGTTCATCCCCGGAGCATATCTAAAATGAGGGGTTTAAAAAACAAGAACGTGGACGCCCTTAAAAAACGATTTCACATTAAATGGCTCAAAATTGTCCCGGACACCTCCCTTCCCGAAGATAGATTGACCGTCTTGGCTTAGAACCCTTTCTCCAACTAAATTGGAGAAGAACCAAATTTGATGAACTCGTAAAAAGTCTGATTTTGCTCGCTCCGCAAGCAATTTCGGGATTCATGACTCGCCTGGCTAAATCGCAAGAACTCGGGCTAACGCCCTCAAACAGCTTGCAATTTTTAACACCAGACTCATCATAAATCTTTCTCCAAAATTGCTCGATGTCGCTCACAAAAGACTTTTTACGACGACGTCAAATTTATAAATGGGCACTAACTAGAAGTCGATATGTCGAGGATTTTTTTTGAGGTATATTCGCCAACGTCTGCAAGGGCATCTATGGATAAAAACGAAAGGGCGTTGTTTGAAAAGAGACAGGTGGCGGAAGCAGAAAAATCGTCATCCGCTTCATAGAAGATATAGCATAGGGCTATTTTGGGCAGCGGATAAACCACAAAGGAAAAATCTCCTTCCACACCAGTCGGCGCTTTGTGCCCGTTTAATTTTTCCATAATCCGTCCACGCGATTTTTCGATATCTTCAACCTGGTGCACCAGAATCTGTTGGGTGTGAGTAACAAAGGCCCCGGCATAGGGCATGCTGTTGGAGAAATCCTTGAAGGATTTTAGGGGTTCTGTCAAACAGGTTTCGAGGTTGGCATTGAGCGTATAAAGGGAGATCAGAATTCCGACGACTCCGGCCTGCCGGACCTGGCCCAGAAAGATTCCTTCGGGTCGTATCTCACAATTTTCCCCAAAAGCTTCGAACAAAAAGTTTTTTCCATCCTGTTGGGCAGGTAGAGCCCGGGCAAGATCTTTTGGGAGATTTCCATAAAGCCTTTTAAGATTATCCTGAACAATTTTAGCGTAATTATCGCCCATCATTTCCATCCTTAATCATCATTTATGGACGGGGCAACCGCCCGTTGAAGTTGCCGCTGGTTTACTTTATCGTACCCGGCGATAATGTCAAACTGTGTATGTATGTCTTCAAAAGGTTTTGGACAAATCAGGCATAGAAATAAGAGAGGGTTTCTGATTTCAAATACCTTTTTCCGGTCGTTTAAGCAACCGTCAAAGATCAGTCAAAAAATCTATTCTGTTTGAATCATTGAATTTTTGAAGCGCTTTCTTGCTGTATAGGGGAAAAGGGTGATTTGAAGGGCATAATGAATGTGATTACATTGGCTACGCATGGAACATATATGAAAGAAGAATTTATGATTAAATGAATTAAATCAATTGATTATAACACTGTAGCTTTTAATGTATCTGCTGTAGCCATTGGTTACACTATATCATCAAATAATATTTGAACCATATGATTTCAACAACAATAATGATCGTGAAGTCCCTTGCAAATACTATCTTTTTAGAATGGGCTTTACAGGGGAGAAAGCCGGTCAAAACAACATGTTGAAATGGATACTCAGTGGTAGGATCGTCGCATGGACTTAGCATGATAGTATGCCTAAAATTTAATGCCTTTTTTAAAAAAAACCGCCTTTGGCCTCCACACTTCCCATCAGATTGTTTTTTTGTACGACCCATATCCGGAAATCGTCGTAAAAACCACCGCATTGGGACCGTTTCTTGGTAAGGGTGTCTATGTCGTCGATGTGCTGACCTGGACGTGTACACCGGTTTTTTTATTTGGCTTTTTTTCTTGTCTGGTACTTATTGTCAGTATATAATGAAAAAACGGAAAAATTCGTTATTAACATTTGATAAAATTGTAAAAAGTGAAACGTGAAATGTAAAACGACTTCATTTAGTACATTTAGAGGCAATATTACACAACATATAAACTTTTCACGTTTAACTTTTCACGGAACTATCACATTTTAAGGAGTGAGAATATGGATAATGTTGACAAAGTAGCCGTGTTGATCAAAGACATCGACCAGCAGTATGAAGGGTTGCGCACCAGCCTGGGTTTGCTCCTTGAAGCTTCTTCGGTTCAGATGTATGTTTTGGGTCATGAAATTGCTAACCCGGACGAAGCCTACCTGGATAACATGGAATTTATCGATGAAATGGAGGGGGAACGTTACTCCAACCATCCGGCCAACGTCGAAAAATACGACTTTCAGTCGATAACCACTGAGGAATTATTGGTCAAGCTCAAAGATGTTGACCTTATTATTCCCTTTTAGAGGGCAATTAACCATGAATGTGCTAAATATTGTTCGGTCAGCTCCCGATGATTTGGAAAAGAGATTCATAGAGACTTTTTCCGAAGGTGAAGAGAACAAAGTGATCACCCTGTATGAAGGAGATGTGGACTGGTCGGCTCTCGTGGACGATATTTTTTCATATGACAAGACCATATGCTGGTGGTAAGTCGTCTCTATCTGGAAATGACCTTTTTTCATCATTTCGGGGTCAAGCTGGGGAATTGATGGCGGATTGTGCAGCATAGACCATGAATGCCGCACGATTCATTGATTTCCTTGACTTTGCGGAAAACGCATTTTTGGATTACAACCATTTGGTTTCAAGGGCGTATTTGCGGATCGGCAACACTCAGTTACTGTCAATGTTTCTCGTCTCCTCGACATTAAAATCGTTTGAAGTCGAAAACGTGACTTCAACATTAATTTAAAAAGGGGTTTATGCTATGGCTGATAGATTAGGGATTATGGTAAGTTCAGACAAACATCTCGACCATGTTATCGCCTTGACAAAGGCCGCCCATGAGAAAGGCAAGAAAGTACAGATATTTTTTACCGGCCGAGGCGTGCTTCTTACCCAAAAGGCTGAATTTGCAAAACTGGAAGGGAAGGCCAAGCTGGCGGTTTGTGACGTAAGTTTCCGTGCCAATGGTCTTGAAGGGGATGTGCCTGGCGTCGGCTTTAAGGATTTCGCCACACAGGCAAGAAATGCAGAGATGATCAAAGAATGTGACCGTTACCTGGTTTTTTAAACAAATTGCTAAGTCATTGAAATGACCAGACACGTAGACACCGGAGTGAAGCGGGGGAGCGCACCTCCTGAACACCTACCTTTTCCGGGCTTTCAAAACAAAAAAAACCATAAAGAATTATAAGCAGTTTTTATCAGAAAAGTGTTTGACATAAATCCGGCAATGCTATATATTCCAAAAACAGAATATAAGGAGCATCCATGAAAACATTTGTCAAAGTCATGAAGGCCCTGTCGGATCCCAACAGGGTAAAAATCGTAAAATTACTTCAGCAAAAGGTGATGTGCGTCTGCGAGCTTCAGGCGGCCTTGA
>JAFCZV010000033.1 GCA_019314155.1 Deltaproteobacteria bacterium | reverse complement strand
GAGGCGGCGATGCCTCTGAAAATATTACCACCGCCGACAACGATGGCAATTTGAACCCCGAGGTCAAATATAGAACGGACTTCTCCAGCCACGTACTTTATCATCTCGGGACTTATCCCAAAATTCTGATCGCCCATCAGCGCTTCACCGCTAAGTTTTAGCAGGATCCTTTTATATTTGGGCATGTCCAAAGTCTATAATTCCCCAATCCTGAATCTTGCGAATCGTTTGATTGAAATATTCTCACCGATTTTTGCAATCATTTCATTTAAAAGATCTTCAACGGTGATATCGGGGTCACGAACGTAAACCTGATTCATCAGGCAGCTTTCCTTGAAATATTTCTGCATCTTACCTTCTACAATTTTGTCCGCTATTTTTTCAGGTTTGCCCATTTCCAGTACCTGGCCCCGATAGATTTCCTTTTCCCTGTTGATGGTCTCTTCAGGAACGTCTTCAGGTCGGATCCCAACAGGATTGGTGGCGGCAATGTGCATCGCAATGTTTTTTGCAAATTCCTTGAAATCGTCATTTTTTGCAACAAAATCGGTCTCACAATTAACTTCAACCAGAACCCCGAGCTTGTTGTTCATATGGATATAAACCTCGATTATCCCCTCTGTCATCGACCTTCCGGCTCGTTTAGCAGCCGTCGCCAAACCTTTTTTTCTCAAGAAATCGACGGCCTTACTCATATCACCATCACACTCTGCAAGTGCTCCTTTACAATCCATAATTCCGGCGCCGGTCTTCTCGCGAAGCTCCTTAACCATTGTCGCACTAATTGTTGACATTACTATTCTCCTGTTCCTTCTGCTTCAGTTTTTTCCCCGGATTCTTCGCTGTCAGAATGTTTTAATTTTTCAGATTCAGGCTCACCTTCAGGTGTTGTTCTTTTAATTATCTCTACAACGGGACCGTCTGAACCGTCTGAAATCACCTTCCGTTCACCCGGTTTTAACTCCGCGCTGGCAGCTTCCACGGCGGACACCTCTTCTATTTCTTTGTCGGCTTCAGCCTGCTGTTTTTCAGCCAGACGCGTTCTTCCTTCAATACAAGCATCGGCCATTTTGGATGTAATGAGCCGTATTGCACGGATTGCATCATCATTCCCCGGTATAATATAATCGATTTCATCTGGATCGCAATTTGTATCCACAATCGCAACTATAGGGATCCCCAGGCGTCTTCCCTCACGGACGGCAATGGCTTCATTTTTGGGGTCAACAACAAAAATCGCCCCTGGGAGCCCGTTCATGGTTCTGATTCCGCCAAGATTGTTATCGAGCTTTATACGCTCCTTTCTTAATTTCAGCCTCTCTTTTTTGGGAAAAAGATCGATGGATTGATCGTTTACAATGCCGTTAAGATAGTTCAAGCGGTCTATACTTTTTCTTATGGTGTGAAAATTTGTCAACATTCCGCCCAGCCATCTGTTATGAACGTAAAACATCTCACATCGATTCGCTTCTTCATAGATCGAATCTCTCGCTTGTTTCTTTGTACCCACAAAAAGCAGCGATTTGCCATTTTCCACCGTTTCGATGATAAAATCGTACACGGTTCTGAACATCCGAACGGTTTTCTGAAGATCGATAATATAGATACCGTTCCTGGCCCCAAAGATATAAGGTTTCATCTTGGGATTCCAACGTTTTGTCTGATGACCAAAATGAACTCCGGCTTCAAGGAGTTCCTTCATTGTAATGTAAGCCATTTTTTTCTCCCTTCTTAATCGGTTTTTCCACCGCCCATATCATTCCTGCATCCGACCCCGCAATGCGGGGCACCGGGAAACAGGTCCAAAGGCGTACGAATTTATTAAACTGTCATACCTAACAAATAAAATATCGACTCGCAACATTTTTTTAAATTATTTACTTTTGACAAAAGAAAGATTCATGATGAGTCTGGCGTTAAAAATTGCAAGCTGTTTGAGGAGCTTGCGACGAGTTCTTGCAATTTAGCCAGGCGAGTCATGAATCCCAAAATTGCTTGCGGAGCGAGCAAATCGGACTTTTTACGAGACCATCACGTTTAAAACGCCGTCCTTTTGTTATGTTCTCTTTTCTGCATCTGGACAATACGATCGTATCCGCTGTAATCTTTTGTAAAGATGACTTTTTCATAATTCCCGGACTGTTCGATGATTTTCAGAACATCATCTTTCTGATCATGACCGATCTCCAGCAACAGGCAGCCCTCCCGGCAGAGATACAGATGAGCGGCATTCACTATAGATCTTAAGCTTGAAAATCCGTCTTCACCGCCGTCAAGGGCCGAAATCGGCTCATACCGGTTAATTTCAGGTTGAAGCCCGGCGATCATCCCACTCGGAACATACGGTGGATTTGATACAATGACATCAAACAACGGTTTGCCGTTACCGAAGGTGTCAAACCAGTCCGAACAAAAAAAATTGACGCCTCGATGGAGACCATGATGCTCTGCATTTTGTTTGGCCAGCACCGCCGCGGCAACAGCCCTATCAGATGCAAAGAAAAGATGATTGGGCCGCATGGATGCAAGTGCCAAAATTACAGCCCCTGCTCCCGTGCCAAGCTCTAATATTCGCTTTCGTGTTAGGTGTTGTTTGGATATTGAATCTTCCGGCAATAGTTTAAATGCAGCCTCAACCAAAAACTCGGTTTCAGGTCTCGGAATCAGAACATCTTTTGTAACTGCAAAATCCATGGACCAGAATTCTTTGAATCCCAAAATATATGCAACCGGCTCCCTTTTAACCCGCCTTTTTATCAACGCCTTAAACCGGGACAATTCTTCTGCACATAGCGGTTGATCGTACCGCAAATACAAATCTATCCTTTTTAATTCTAAGACATGCGCAAGAAGTATTTCAGCTGTTGCTCTTGGGCTTTCTATATCTCGGGATTTAAAATAAGAAGTTGTCCACTTGAGGAGTTTTATTATGGTCCATTCAGGATCAATGAAGTTCGCCGGGTTCTGCATTCTGTAATGCCTGGGTCTGATAATAAGTTACAAGCTCTTCTATGATTTCATCTATTTCGCCCTGCAGAATCTGTTCCAGTTTGTATAGGGTAAGCCCAATTCGGTGGTCGGTAACCCTGCCCTGGGGAAAGTTATAGGTTCTTATTCTTCCACTTCTATCTCCATCTCCGATCTGGGTTCTTCGCTCCTGGGATCTCTTTTCGTTCTGCTCCCTGATCATACGATCAAGAATACGGGCACGGAGGACTTTCATGCCTTTGTTTTTGTTTTTTAATTGCGATTTTTCGTCCTGGCATGTAACAATGATTCCAGTTGGCAGGTGGGTTAGGCGTACGGCTGAATCGGTTGTGTTGACACTCTGGCCGCCCGGTCCGGTGGATCGGAATACATCGACTTTAATCTCACTCGGATCAATATGGAGTTCAACATCCTCGGCTTCGGGCAGAACCGCAACGGTAACCGCAGACGTGTGTATCCGCCCCTGTGTCTCGGTTTCCGGAACACGTTGAACACGATGTGTACCACTTTCATATTTAAAACAGCTATATGCCCCTTTTCCATGGATCATGGCGACAATCTCTTTTAACCCGCCGACACCGGTGGCGTGATGGCTTAAAACTTCGACTTTCCAGTTCTTGCCTTCAGTATACCGGCTGTACATTCTGAAAAGGTCACTGACAAACAGTCCGGCCTCTTCTCCACCTGTACCGGCACGTATTTCAAGGATAACATTCTTACTGTCATTGGAATCTTTGGGCAAAAGTAGCTTCTTGAGATCGGTTTCAAAGCGCTCTTTTTTGAGGGTAAGGGCATTGACTTCCTCACGGGCCATCTCTTTGATATCCGGATCTTTATCTTTCAACAGCTCCATGCTGTCATTGAGTTCCGATAGGGTCTGTTTATACTTTCGGAAAACGGATACAATCTTGTTGAGATCGGAATGTTCCCGGCTGTACTTCTGGTATGCCCCCAGATCCTGAACAATCGCAGGATCGCTTAAAAGCTTTTCTACCTCTAAAAAGCGACTTTCAACACCTGTTAATTTATCGAACATAACTCATATTCAGCGATGCACGAGGTTTATCCGCCTCGAGAGGATCAAGCCGTTAAAAACCGGATTGTCTGAATGTTCCATCTTTTCAACGGCCTAAAATGTTATGTAAAAACAAGTGGTAAATGTTTCTTGCCGAAAAAATATCACTTCAAAAATGATGGGGTCGTAAAAAATAAAACGCCCATCATCGCTTGCTTCAATATATGAAGATTTAATAGAATGCGTGAATGGGCTGTCTATTTTTTCTGAAATTTTTCATATTTCTTGCGGAAACGCTCAATTCGACCGGCAGTATCCACAAGTTTTTGTTTTCCCGTAAAAAAAGGATGACACTTCGAACAGATCTCAACGCGTATATCCGTTTTTGTCGAGCCAGCCTCCAACACATTTCCACATGCGCACTTTATGGTTGTCTCTGAATACCCAGGGTGAATGTCCGCCTTCATATATTTTAAACCTCCTATTTCCTTCTTATGTATTCATGGAATTTAGAAAATGTTGATTATCCTTGGTCCCACTCATTTTATCAAGCAAAAATTCAAGACTGTCTACAGGATTTAACGATGAAAGTAGCTTTCTTAAAATCCATACACGTGTCAAAGTATCATGATCCAGAAGGAGCTCTTCCTTGCGCGTACCGGATTTCTTGATATCAATTGCGGGAAAGACGCGTTTGTCGGCAAGTCTTCTATCGAGTTGAATCTCCATATTGCCGGTGCCTTTGAATTCTTCAAAAATAACCTCATCCATACGGCTTCCGGTATCCACCAGGGCTGTTGCAATAATGGTCAGGCTTCCGCCCTCTTCAATGTTTCTGGCAGCACCGAAAAAGCGTTTCGGGCGTTGAAGCGCATTTGAGTCAACGCCGCCGGAAAGGATTTTTCCACTGGGAGGGATAACCGAATTGTATGCCCGAGCAAGTCTGGTTATACTATCCAATAAGATAACAACGTCCTTTTTATGCTCCACTAGGCGCTTGGCTTTCTCTATGACCATTTCTGCGACCTGCACATGCCTTTCGGCAGGTTCGTCAAAGGTGGAACTGATCACTTCACCATTCACGGATCGTTCCATATCCGTAACCTCTTCCGGCCGCTCATCAATGAGCAGTACAAACAAAATAATATCCTTATGATTGGCGCTGATACTATTTGCAATCGACTGTAAAAGCATTGTCTTACCGGATCTGGGAGGTGAAACAATCAATCCTCTCTGCCCAAAACCGATGGGCGTCAAAAGGTCCATTATTCTCGTGGAATAATTGTCAGAATCGGTTTCGAGCATTATCTTTCTTTCAGGATAAAGGGGCCTCAGATTGTCAAAAAGGATTTTTTCTCTGGCCACCTCTGGATCTTCATAATTTACCGCTTCGACCTTTAACAGAGCGAAATATCTTTCCGTCTCCTTTGGCTGACGGATTTGACCGGATACCGTATCACCGGTTCTTAAATTGAAACGACGTATCTGCGATGGTGACACATAAATATCGTCAGGTCCCGGCAAATAATTATAATTTGGTGCGCGCAAAAATCCGAATCCATCCGGCAAAATTTCGAGCGTGCCTTCTCCGAATATCAGACCGGTCTTCTCGATTTCTGCCTGAAGCAGGGCAAAAATAAGATCTTGCTTTCTCATCCCGGCAGCGCCGCCAATTTTGAAAGCTTTGGCCATATGGTTCAGCTCGCTGATTTTCTTTTCTTTAAGTTCGACAATATTCATTAAAAAATTATCCCTCCAAGTAAATATTATGTTTTTATATTTTATAGGTCTAGGTATTTGAAAATATATATTTATTCTGCCTGGCCTGTTAAATCAAAGATTTTTAGCCGGAGTAGAATTTTTCTCTTTTTCACTGGAACCGTTATTCTGTGGATTCAATTATTCCCTGTTTAACAGGAAGAATTTACAAAACAATTTTTCAAAATGGATCCATGTTGGCTTTAATGAAAAAATATGGATTTTCAATGAATTAAAATAGAAGAATTAGGCATTCTCACCAAATGGCGGGATCCAACGGGTATGTTTTTATTTTCTTGTTCTGAACAATTATATCATGATTATGTGGCTGTCAAGGGCTTTTTCTTTTTTTTGTACGGTTTGAAAGATTTTTCATATAAAAAATCGACAGCCTCCATCAGTCGTGTCTTTGAGTCTTCATTCGATAGTACAAAATCAGCACGTCCAATTTTGTCTTTGTCCGGCATCTGGACATGAATGAGGTTTTCAGCCTCATCACGGGATATGTTGTCACGCACCATAAGTCTTTTAACCCGCAATTCGTGACCGGCGCTTACAAGAATGATCCAATCGAACTGTTCTTGCATATTGAGTTCAAAAAGGAGTGGAACTTCTACCACGACAATATCACAGCCTTCATTTTCCGCCCAAGCCATCTTTTCCCGCATAAGGTTCGATATTTCAGGGTGAACAATACGCTCCAGAGTCAACCGTGCAGCATCATCGTTGATGATCATTCGCCGCAGCATTTTACGATTCAATGTCCCATCGCTGAGCAAGACTGTCTCCCCGAAAAAATCCACGATTTTTTTATGCGCCGTCGAGTTCGGAGCAACAGCTTCCCTTGCCATGGCATCGGAGCTTATGATCTTTATCCCCAGTTCATTCAATCGGTTGCAAACAGAGGTTTTTCCAGATCCGGCACCGCCTGTCACAGCAACTCTTAAAACTATTGTTCTTGTTTTATCCATATGGGTATCCGGATGGACACAGAATTAAAATAATGATAATAAACATATAATCAAGAAAATCAAGAACTCAATGAAATCAACCCCGTTGCAAACGGATGGGGCATATGACGATTTAATTCATGATTCCATTCAATAAAAACATCTTGCCTGAAACAAAAGGTACATACATCGTCGGCGGAACGATCAGGGATCTGCTTCTCCACAGGACTCCCACCGACTATGACATTGTAGTTGCCGGAGATCCAGAAAATTTTGCTGAAAAAATGGCTGAAAGAATCAAAGGGCACGTTTTCAAGCTTGGCAAACCGGGGCAAACGACGATCAGGGTGGTATCGGGTGACAAGATATTCGATATAACATCTTTAAACGGGACATCCATAGAAGACGATCTTAAAAAAAGAGATTTTACCATCAATGCCATGGCATATCATGTGTATTCAGAGGAAGTTATCGACTGCCTGGGCGGGCTTAATGATCTTGCCGATAAAAAAGTTCGTATGGTTTCACGAAAAATTTTCATTAAGGATCCTGTAAGGCTGATACGTGCCTATAGAATAGGCGCTCACCTGAATTTCAGAATTGAATCTCAGACAGCGTCGACGATAAAAACTGATGCGGAACTGATACACAATTCAGCCGGAGAGCGAATTCGTGTTGAACTTTTTTCAATGATCAGCATGTCCAAATCGTACGATTATCTTTTCCAAATGGACAACAGCGGGCTCTTAACCGAAATCCTCCCTGATCTTGCCCCCCTAAAAGGGTGCCTCCAGAACCGTCATCATTCTTACGATGTTTTTGAACATACCATGAAGGCATATGATCATCTCGAAATCCTGTTGAATGAGTTGAAAAAAGTCTTTCCTGATACGTTTGCCCAAATTCGACAATATGTCGACAAAAACAGACCGGCGCTTATCAAGTGCGCGATCCTTTTGCACGACATCGGGAAACCGCTGGTAAAAAGCACGGACAGCAGTGGCAGAAGCCACTTTTACGGTCATGCCCGGAAAAGTGCGGATCTGGCTCAAAAAATCAGCCGGAAACTTAGATTTTCTAACAATGAGAAGCAGTTCATCGATTTTATTATCCGCAATCATCTGAGACCGTTGTTTCTTTTTGCAGCGCATGAAAAAAAGACGTTAACGCAAAAAAGTTTAACACGTTTTTATAAAAAATGCGGTGACAACACACCGGCCCTTCTTCTGCATGCCATTGCCGATATAAAGGCAAAACAAAACGGAACAGATCAAAGAAACAGGGCTTTTATAGGCTTTTTAAAAAAGATGATATACGATTTTTTTAATCGTTTTAAACCCATAAGTAATGAACCACCGCTAATAACCGGTCATGACCTCATTAAAGTATTCGGGCTTACACCGTCACCTTTGTTTAAAACAATTCTTGATCTTGTTGACGAGGCCAAATTAACCCATTCCATTAAAAACAGGGCCGAAGCATTAGCACTGGTCAGAGAATACTTAAACATCAATACCTGAGTGTGTTAGCCCTTTGAAAAAAAGTTAATGAACGATTTAGTTTCCAAGTCTTGACAATATATTCCTATTTATATAGTAAAGCTGAGAATATTGATGCCGATGAAAATATACCCAACTTATAGATCTTAAAATAAACTGCAAAAGGAGAATCAGAAATGAACATTTTGTTTTTTGGGCCGAACGGCAGCGGTAAAGGAACCCAGGGCGCAATTTTAAAGGAAAAGTACAAAACGCCCCATATAGAGTCCGGATCTATTTTCCGTGACAACATTTCCAAAGGGACTGAATTGGGAACCAAAGCCAAAGAATATATCGACCGCGGTGATTTGGTGCCGGATGAAATCACAATACCGATGATATTGGACCGACTGCAACAGGATGATTGTAACAACGGCTGGCTTCTTGACGGGTTCCCAAGAAATAAGAATCAAGCGATAAAACTCGATGAAGCACTTAAAGAGGCTGGTTTGTCTCTCGATATTGTCATTGAAATACTTCTGGACCGCGAAATTGCTAAAAACAGAATCATGGGGCGCAGACTCTGTGTGAACGATAACAACCATCCCAACAACATCTATATTGATGCCATCAAACCTGATGGGGATAAATGCCGTGTTTGCGGAGGTGATTTAAAAACCAGAGATGATGACCAGGATGGGGAAGCCATCAACAAGCGTCATGGCATTTACTATGACACTGAAACCGGAACCCTTGCATCAGCCTATTATTTCAAAGACCTTGCCGCCACAGAAGAAGGGATTAAATATATCACGCTGAACGGCAAGCCAGGCGTAAAAGAGGTTGCAGCAGAACTCGTTTCAAAGCTGTAAAATTTTTACTTGCCAATGAATTCATTCTTTGATATATAGGTTCACTTATTATTACTATGAAAATAACCATCACAAACGATGATTCACTGCTGATGGAAAGAAGGGGGCGAATAATTTGAAGGATATTGCGGTCAGAGTTTTAGATAATGACCTTGAAAAGGCGATGCGAATTCTGAAAAAAAAGGTTCAGAATGACGGCCTTTTTAAACGATTAAAGATGAAAAAAGCATATGAAAAGCCGAGTGAATACAGGCGTCGCAAGCAGCGTGAAGCCTTGAGAAGACAGCGGATAGCGGCATCCAGAAACAGATACCGCAGAAGATAAAACCAAAATTTGAAAAAATTTAAACCCGGCAAATGTATTAACCCTGCCGGGTTTTTTTTGCAACAATGACACCAAAAGACCCTTACAACGATTGTTTGAAGGCTATATATAATCTCAGAAGATACGGTATAATACTGGGCCTTGACACCATATCAAATATTCTTCAAGGCTTGGGAAATCCCCAGGACAATTTTCACGCCATTCATGTTGCCGGAACCAACGGAAAAGGATCCATCGCATCCGCCATAGCCACAATTCTTCATATGGCCGGATATAATGTCGGTTTATATACATCTCCGCATCTCGTCAGATTCAATGAAAGGATCTGTATAAACAACCGCCCTGCTTCTGATGAAAACGTCGTTGCCGCTTATGAGGCCGTCAAAAGCGTCCACCACGGCAAACGCGAACCGACTTTTTTTGAGTTTTCAACTGCCATGGCGTTCTATGATTTCGGCAAAAACAACGTCGATTGGGCCGTCATTGAAACCGGCATGGGAGGTCGCCTCGACGCAACCAACATTATCAAACCGGCACTTTCCATAATCACCAACATATCCCTCGAACATAAAATATATCTGGGGAACACCATCGCCGAGATAACCCGGGAAAAAGGCGGCATCATCAAGAAAGGGGTGCCGGTTGTCACCGGCGTCAAGCAAAAAAACGCCTTTTCAGTACTAAAAGCCATCGCGGAATCACAATCAGCCCCGATTTATCAATTTGGAAACGCTTTCCGGATTCGAAGGAAGTCCAACGGAACATTCAACTATTTCGGCATCGACAACGTATGGCGAAACATCCATACCGGGCTCATCGGCAGACACCAGGTCAATAATGCGGCACTCATCCTTGCCGCATGTGAGGTGTTGAACAAAAATAATCTTAACCTCACACTCAAAACCCTCAAGAACGGTCTGGAACAAAACAGATGGCCGGGGAGATTGGAGATCGTATCCTCATCGCCCCTGATCCTTCTTGACGGTGCTCACAATTTCATCGCTGCCAGAAATCTTGCAAGATACCTTGATGAGAATCTCTCCGATCGTAATATTACGCTGGTTATCGGCATACTGGATGACAAGCCATATAAGGCCATGTTGAAAAACCTGCTTCCGCTTTGCAAGAAAGTCATATTAACCCGTCCGAAAATCGATCGAGCCATAGCCCCGGAAAATCTTCATCCGACAGCAAAAGAATTCATATCAGACATACACATCATACCCGACGTCCATAAAGCCATATCACATGCCATCGAAAACGCATCACCCGAAGACGTTATCTGCATCGCAGGCTCGCTTTACGTGGTTGGCGAAGCAAAAGAGATGTTTGAAAAAAAACCGGTTCCATAAGGGAAAATCAAATGCGGTCGCCCCGGGAACCAACCTTGTCAGGCTTGACATATCCGAGTCGATGAAATATTTATTTATTCATTAACGGTATAAAAAATCCATGCGCCCGTAGCTCAGTGGATAGAGCGTCAGCCTCCGGAGCTGAAAGCCGCTGGTTCGAACCCAGCCGGGCGTACCACAATAAATCAAAAAGACAAATCCATTTCACAGGGTTTGCCTTTTCAGTTTTTAGGAGGATTCTTAAAGGCAGGCAATAAAAAAACCCAGCCATTGCCGGGTTTTAAGATGTTGCTTATTATATGAATGAAGTATCGTCACGCTTTTTAAAACTAAATTTGTAAATCATTTGCGTAATCGAAGCTAATTATGTCTCCTATTCTTGTTTCAATATACCCCCGCTCCTTATGTGAAAATTCTCGAATTTGGGTAGCATTGAAATCTTTAAAAAATTTCTTTGCCGCAAGCAAAACTTCTAATTCATCGTCAGAAAACACTGATAGATCAGGTTCAACTACAGAATAATATCTTTCGCCAAAAATATTATCTCCATAGTGAATTTCTTCAACGCGTATTGCTCCTTCGTCATGAATTAGGGTCGCGAAATAATGCTCATAATTATCTGGAACGGGTCCATGATCAGCATGAGCATACTTAGCCCCAGATATTGATACAGCATTATCCTTGAAAAACTTAAATTCTGCATAAAAGCTAAGCTTACATAGTTTAGATTTTAACACGCCATCTTTAGCAAAAAATATAATCATTTGGAATAGCTTATTGAGATCAAGCTTTTTATATCCACTCTCAATAGATGGTTCATATTTGCCAAAACGCTCTGTAAAAATATTTGAAAATGAACATATTTCTTCTGCTGCAGCTGACAACTCATTCAACAGTCGTTCCCTTTTCTTTTCCGGCAAAAAGCTTTCATTTTTAACTATTAACCTATGCAAATTTTCTGGATTTTTGACAAGCTGTAAAACTCTATCATGTGCATCATCTTGAAGAGCACCGTTTTCATAGCGACTTAATGTAGCTCCTCCCCAACCAATAAGCTTGTTTAACTCTTTTTGAGTGAGCCCGTAGTGCCTACGCATTTCACGGATATCTTCTGGTTGAATCATCCCATGTTTGCGTCGATATTCTCGATAAGCGTTATCTAATAGGTCCTTTTTTGAACCGGGGTCTTCAAATTCCTCTCCACATTCTGTACATTTATAGTATTCTGATTCAACTTTTATTAACTCTCCCCTAACATTTATTTCCTCATTGGTTATTATGTAATCTAATTCCGAAATTTTTTCACAATTTGGACATACTCTTTTCATTATCATCGCCCCCTTCCTCTTTTATTTTGTTTTTATTTTTTTTAGAGGATTAATAATTGGGTGTTCAGCTATATGAAAAGAAATACATTTGGCGATCCTTACCGAACCGGCTTCAGCGATTTTTAGTTTAATATAAACAGCATAACCACCAATTTTTTTACCGAACTCCCAAATAACACCTGCCCTATCTTTGTCTGGTTTCGGGCCAGCACAATAATCAGATACTGAAAGGTTCAAAATTTCGTTTTTACAATTCTTTTTCGTAAAATCCATCTGTGACAATGACTTTAAATTCTCTTTACGATCAACAATATCTAACCCCCTTTCTTGAGTAACTATTTTTTTAAAATCTTTTAAAAAGATTGATGCCTGTATTTCTATCGGTATTTCCATTCCAAAGAAGTCCCTCCAACAAAATCAGATCGGCTCAACGATTCTCCTAATTATATATCATATGATATGTTTGTCAACTAAAATATATCACATGATATACTTATTAGCTCTTTAATTAATTACTATAGATCTTTTGATTTCGATTTTGGTCAAGATTGGTCTATAAAAGAAAACTCGGCCAAAGCGACCGGGTTTGGGTGCACATAGGGTGCAACGGGTGCATTTGACCCTAACGATTTATCATGATTCGTTATGATTTGTTAAACGCAAACCCTTGAACATTGCATAACTTACTAATTTTATTATTTATAACATCAATCTCCGGAGCTGAAAGCCGCTGGTTCGAACCCAGCCGGGCGTACCACAGTAAATATCCTGGTCCAGAGGGCCAGGCTTTGGGTTACCCCTGGAAGGGGCTGTTTCCCTGAAAGCCAAACAAGTTAAAAGTGATCTAAAGTGATCTAAAATGCCTAAAGTTATGGAGTATAATTGGTAGAATTCCTTAACTTTAGCTCACTTCAAACTTTAGTTCACTTCAAACTCTTGCAGCAATTTTTTAGGCAGAGCCAGAGAACTCTGACTCCCGCAATGCGGGACAGACAAGGCCCATCGGAGATCCCGCATTGCGGGGGAGGACCAGGTTTTTCAGGGCAAAATAAACAGTTAGTTTTGTAAAACCCCGGCTGAGAGGATTTCAAACTAAAAATTCTGGCATTTATTACTATATGTGATATATAAGAGAACAGGTTACGAAAATTTTCTCATTCGACGTTGAGGAAACAAATTGAACAAAGGAATCTTAAAGACATTTGAAAGGGAATAGCCATGTCTGTTATCACCATATCCCGCCAATTTGGGGCTGAA
>JAFCZV010000320.1 GCA_019314155.1 Deltaproteobacteria bacterium | reverse complement strand
TTCTAGAACCGCTGTTCGGGAAGCGGTGGGCAATTATGAACAGCCGGACCTCGGAGGGTTTAACGCCGCGTTGAGCTGGTTTTCCGGTGGAATGCGTTCGGTGTTTCTCCAGGATGCAAACAGTCTCATCATAAAGCCATTGAATTTATTGGACATTTTGCTTCATCTCAAGAAGCGTTTTCCCTGGGTTGAACGAATAACCTCATATGCCCGCTCCCATACCATCGCCCGGATCAAGGATCGTGATCTCAAGAATATGAAGGACGCTGGTTTGAACAGAATCCATATCGGTCTGGAATCCGGTTCAGACCGGGTTCTAAAGATAGCCAAAAAAGGGGCTCAAAGTAAAAAAGGCCGGGATGGAATTGTCGGAGTATATCATGCCGGGCCTGGGTGGAAAAGCCTATTCCGAGATTCATGCCCGGGAAACGGCCGATGCCTTAAACCGGATCAACCCGGATTTTATAAGGCTTAGAACCCTGGCAATTCCCAACAGTGTGGAGCTGTATGACGATTATACGGCCGGCAGTTTTGAAAAATGTACGGATCTGATGATGGCAAAGGAGATTCTGATTTTCCTGGAATCGTTGAACGGCATTACCAGTATGGTAAAAAGCGATCATATTTTGAACCTTTTTCAAAATCTGGAAGGTAAATTGCCCGGGGATAAAGCACGGATGCTGGATATCGTACACCGTTTTTTGGCAATGGATCCGGAACGGCAGTGTGTTTATCAGGTGGGGAGACGGTTCGGGTTTTTCTCTCGGCTCAGGGATATGGAAAGCCCCCGAAGGCTGGCCAAGGCGGAAAAGGCCTGCCGGCAGTTTGGCATTACTCCGGACAATGTGGATGAAGTGATCGATGAGTTGATGAAAAGATTCATTTAAAGTCTGAACGAAACCTGTCTTTTTCAACCATATCTGCCTCAGAATCAATCTTCGCAATGCTCCCCATATTTTTCAAAATGATCTCACTGGGAGTTAATGATCCATTTTTTGTGTGTTGTGTCAGAAAAAAAACAATTTCCAAGATCCTAAAGCGGGGAAAATGAAATTTTATGGTTATCTTTTGGGTGCTTTTGTGGTATGAAAAAAGTTTTTCCGGTGTATCCGGAATTAGACCTTGTATATTTAAAAAAACGTAACTACTCAGGTGGATAGACTGAAGGTTGAAGGCTTTTAGGGACAAATCATGCGCAATCACATAAAACTTAGGGCATTCGGCGGGTGTCGAAACAGAGAAGGTCTTGAATGGTTAAATTCGAGCGTTGCGAGATGATTGATATACTTCAGCCTTCAGTCTTCAACCTAAATACCTGAGTAGTTACAAAAAAACAAAGGAGTAAAAATGACAGAGAATGGTGAATGTATCGTTTGTTCGGCGGATGGAAACCTTGTTGTACCTGATTTTCCGGTGATTCCCTTTATCGAAGGTGACGGCATCGGACCGTTGTACCTGATTTTCCGGTGATTCCCTTTATCGAAGGTGACGGCATCGGACCCGATATCTGGTCGGCGACCCGGTATGTATTGGATGCGGTGGTTTCCAGCGCCTATGGTAATGAACGAAAGATTCAATGGCTGGAAATTTTTGCTGGGGAAAAGGCGTTCAACCAGACACAAGCCTGGCTTCCGGAAGAAACACTGGAAAAGATCAGAACCCATCGTGTTGCCATCAAAGGTCCGCTGACGACACCTGTGGGAGAAGGAATCCGGAGCATAAATGTAAGCCTTCGGCAGGAGCTCGACCTTTATGCATGCATTCGGCCGGTAAAATATATTACCGGGATACCCAGTCCAATGGTGCAGCCTTCTAATGTCGATATGATAATTTTCCGAGAAAATACCGAAGATGTCTACATGGGCCTTGAATGGGAAGAAGGCTCTGAAACAGCGAAAAAAATCATTGATTTGGTGAAACTTGAAGACGGAAGAGACATCCGTCCGGACTCCGGCATCGGGCTAAAACCGATGAGTCGATTCGGAACCCGCCGGCTGGTGCGCAGGGCCATAGAATATGCCATAGCACATAAAAAGCCCAGTGTTACTCTGGTTCACAAAGGAAACATCATGAAGTTTACCGAAGGGGCCTTTAGAACCTGGGGGTACGAAATCGCTAAGGAAGAATTCGGTGAGCAGACCATTTCCGAAGAGGCGTTGTGGGAAAAATTTAATGGAGAGATCCCGGCAGACAAGATTGTGATCAAGGACCGGATCGCAGATGCCATGTTCCAGCAGATTCTTCTGCGCCCTGAAGAGTATGATGTGCTGGCCATGCCGAATCTCAACGGTGATTATATGTCCGATGCCCTGGCTGCCATGGTTGGGGGGTTGGGTATGGCACCGGGCGCCAATATCGGCGACGGATATGCCCTGTTCGAGGCGACCCATGGCACGGCGCCAAAATATGCGGGACAGGACAAGGTGAATCCCGGGTCTCTGATCCTTTCCGGGGCCATGATGCTCGACTTTCTTGGCTGGGAAGCGGCTGGGGACGGTGTGAGGGACGGGTTGGCAAAAGCAGTGGCGCAAAAACGGGTGACCTATGACCTGGCCCGGCAGATGGCAGGCGCTACGGAAGTCAAATGCTCGGAATTTGCAGCGGGAATTGTTCGTAATATTTAAATGTGATTAAATCATTATGAGTCAAATTGTTGGCTTAAAATATGGGAACGAAAAAATCCCTTTTGACCTTCCGGATCAGACGGAAATTTTACACCTCGATGAACCCGAAACCCGGATAACGGCAACTCAGTTTGCATCCGGACTTTCTCAGGAACTAGAACGCTTGAATCCCGGCCTTTCAGACATCGCGATTGTGGTCGGAGATAAAACCCGGCTGTGCGGTTACAGAAAATTCCTTCCGGTACTCCTTGCGACACTCGAGAGTTTTGGGGCGGCACCGGAGTCTATTACGATTTTTATCGCTTACGGCACTCACAAGCGCCAGACAGATGACACGTGCCTTACCGCTTACGGTGACACCTATCGGAAAATCCGGTTCGTCCATCATAATTGCCTGGACAATAATGCCTTCGTAAATCTGGGGATAACCTCTCGCGGCACTTCGGTGCTGATTCGGCGTGATATTGTCGACGCCGGTTTTCTGATCACTTTTGGCGCAATTTCCCACCATTTTTTTGCGGGGTACGGCGGCGGCCGAAAACTGATTTTTCCGGGCTTGGGCCACAGGGAATCGATTTATCACAACCACGGCCTGTTTTTAGATCCGGAGCGTCAAACCCTTTCCCCTTCCTGTCAGTCCGGCATATTGGATGGAAATCTCCTGGCAGAGGATTTAGCGGAATTCGAAACATTTCGTCCCGCCGATCTGGCCGTCCATGGGATTCTTGACGGTGGCGGGCACGTCCGTGATTTGTTGCCCGGCGTTGGCACCGATCATTTTCGCAAGGCCTGCGCCGAGTATGGGAAAAATTACGAGACAACCTGCACCGACCGGTTCGATCTGGTCATTGCCTCTTGTGGTGGATACCCTAAAGATATCAACTTTATTCAAAGCCATAAAACCATAGACAACGCCGCAAAATTTGTCCGTAACGGCGGCAGCCTGATTGTCCTGGCAGAATGTCCGGACGGTGTGGGATCGAAGACCTTTCTACCCTGGTTTGAAATGGGCGATTGGAAAAAGGCTTTCGAAAGATTGGCGGCTGATTACGAAGGCAACGGCGGTACCGCGCTTTCCATGATGTCCAAACTGCAGGGAATAAAGGTTTTTATCGTAACGGATTTGAGTCGTTCCGACTGTGATACCATCGGTATTGAGAAAATGTCTATGGATCAGGCAAAAATGTATGTGAAACAATTCCCCGGATCCATCGCCGCAATACCCAGTGCCGGCATGTTGGTGAAGGTCCCGTTATAGAAGGATTTCCAGCACCCTCGGCTTTTGCAACATTCGGGTGTATTTTCTTGACATTCAGATTTTAAGCAAATAAGCAAATAAAGAGGAAAGCGTTGGTGAATCCGTAACCATCAAATTCACTAAGGATGCGCCAGACATACTATCGTTTCAAGCAAAGAAAATAAGAAGGAAATTTAATGGCAAAACCAAAGTTAAAAGCGCATGTGATAAACCGGGAATGGTGCAAAGGGTGCGGCATATGTGTCCATTTTTGCCCCAAGAGTGTACTGGAACTTGATGAGGCCGATAAGGTGTTTGCAATAAAATTTGTTCAGGGTAACGAGGCATGTGTAGAAGGCGCACTGTATGCGGGCCTCGATTTTTTCGCAGGGTATCCCATAACGCCTTCAACGGAAATCGCAGAACTTCTGTCCAGTCGTTTGCCCCAAAAAGGGGGAAAGTTTATCCAAATGGAAGACGAAATTGCGTCCATGAGTGCCATTATCGGTGCGTCCCTTACCGGCAATAAAGTTATGACCGCCACCAGCGGTCCCGGCTTTTCTTTGATGCAGGAGACTTTGGGCTATGCAATCATGGCGGAAATCCCCTGTGTCATTGTCAATGTGCAGCGGGGCGGTCCTTCAACGGGCATTCCCACACATGTGAGCCAGGGGGACGTAAATCAGGCCCGATGGGGGACCCACGGCGACCATGCCATTGTTGCGCTTACGGCATCCAACCACCAGGATGTGTTTGAAACCACCGTGGAGGCGTTTAATATTTCAGAAACTTACAGAACCCCCGTCGTCCTGCTGTACGATGAAGTTGTGGGCCACATGCGGGAGCGGCTTCGGATGCCGGAGGCGGGAGAACTCGCGCTGGTGGAAAGACTCAGGACCTCCGTAAGTGAAGGGGTGGACTATCATCCCTATCTGCCCAGAGAAGACGGACGTCTGCCCATGTCAGACTTCGGCGGCGTGCATCGCTACAATGTTACCGGCCTGTTCCATGACATGTGGGGATTTCCGTCGGATAATCCCAAGGTGGTTCATGGACTTCTCCGCCATTTGGTGGACAAGATTCAGAACAATGTGAACCAGATCGCCCGTTTTAAAGAGTATTACCTGAAAGATGCAGAGTGCATTCTGATTTCTTACGGATCTTCAGCCCGATCGGCCAAACATGTGGTGGAATATCTCAGACCCAGAGGCGAAAGGATCGGTCTTCTGGAACTCCAGACACTATGGCCGTTTCCTCATGACATTGTTAAAGAAAAATGTGCAAATGCGAAAAATGTGGTTGTGGTGGAGATGAACATGGGCCAGATTATGAGAGAGGTTAAAAGGGCTGTGAGAAATCCCGAGAGAGTGTTTTTGTCCAATCGAATTGACGGTGTTTTCATCGCCCCGGCAGATATCAGAGATATACTACGGATTATCCAGGGGAAGGGAGTGTAACGCATGGCGATAAAGGATTATCTTAGAGAAAGATTTTTTCCGCATATATGGTGTCCGGGGTGCGGGCACGGGACCGTGCTGAACAGTCTTTTAAGGGCTGTATCACAACTTGGCATGAGCAAAAATGAAATTGTCATGGTATCAGGTATTGGATGTTCGTCCCGTATTTCCGGATATGTTGACTTTCACACCCTTCACACCCTTCACGGTCGTGCTCTGGCGTTTGCCACCGGCATAAAATTAAGTCGTCCTGAACTGAACCTGATCGTTCCCATGGGAGACGGTGATGCACTGGCCATCGGCGGGAATCACTTTATCCATGCGGCCAGGAGAAATATCGGTTTAACCGCAATCGTCATGAACAATCGCATCTACGGCATGACCGGAGGGCAGTACTCTCCCCTGTCAGGCCACGGAACCCTGGCCACCACGGCGCCTTACGCAAATATAGATTATGCTTTTGATACTGTAGAACTGGCGACGGCCGCCGGCGCTTCTTTCGTGGCCCGCAGCACCACTTATCATGTTCAGCACCTGGCAAAGATACTCAAACAGGCGATTTTACACGAAGGGTTTTCGGTGGTGGAAGTATTGACCCAGTGCCCAACCTATTTTGGACGAAAGAACCGGCTGGGAAGCGGGACGAAAGAACCGGCTGGGAAGCGCTGCCGATATGATGGAGGATTACAAAAACAACACCACTCCCATTGGATCCAAAGCCAAAAAGGAGAATCCGGATCTGATTGAAAGGGGTATTTTTGTTCAAAAAGAGATACCTGAATATTGTAACGAATATGACAAAATCATCGAAAGGGCGATGAAAGGGAACTAATCATGGAAAGATGCAGGTTGGTATTTTCAGGTTCAGGCGGGCAGGGGATTATCACTGCAGCCGTCATACTTTCTGAAGCTGCCGTAATATACGAAAATTTGAATGCTGTACAGTCCCAGGCTTATGGACCGGCAGCCAGGGGAGGGGCTACCCGCTCCGATATAATCATCTCCGAATCGGATATCAATTTTCCCAAGGTGATCCAGCCCAATGTGCTGATCTGTCTCACCCAGGAAGCATACAATACGTTTTGTAACATCATACGACCCGGAGGGCTGTTGATCACCGACGCGCGTTTTGTGAAAACCGAGAAAAAAGTCGATGCCCAGCAGAAAGAACTGTCCATGTATGTAGCAGTCATGGAAAAAATCGGAAAACCCATTGTTTTCAACATCTGCATGCTGGGTGCGGTTATCAGTCTGACGGATCTCGTGCTGGAGCTTGGGATAGAGATTGGATCTGAATTTAAAGGATAATGAATGCCGGATTATACATTCACATCCCTTTTTGCCTTAAAAAATGCCCCTACTGTGATTTTTATTCCATAACCGATGCATCGTTTCATCCTGCCTTTCTGAATGCCCTATCAACTGAGATGCGAATGGTCCGCGGTGTCGAACTGGTGTTCGACACCCTCTATATCGGCGGCGGCACACCATCGGTGCTCAGTGAAAAATCCATCCACCGAATTGTTGAAACAGCCCGCCAATATTTCAAAATTCTTCCGGGTGCTGAAATTACTCTGGAAGTTAATCCCGGAACCGTTACCCTGGAAAAACTGAAAGGTTGTCGACGTGCCGGCGTGAACCGAATCAACATCGGGGTTCAGTCTTTTAATTCTGCCAACCTCCGGTTTCTTGGCCGGATTCATTCAGATCGCGATGCCGACCTTGCCGTAAAGTGGGCTCAATCGGCAGGGTATAAAAACATCGGACTCGATTTGATTTACGGAATTCCGGATCAGACCACGGCGTCGTGGCTTAGGGATCTGCAGTCGGCGGTTGAGTTCGGACCCCAACACCTTTCCTGCTACATGCTCAACTTCGAACCGGGCACACCCATGGACAGGGACCGAAAAAAAGGATGTTTTAAACCTCTGTCTGAAGGTCAGGTCTGTGATTTGTTTGAGACCACCGTAAAATTTTTAAGCGACCATGGCTATGTTCAGTACGAGATATCTAACTTTGCCCGCAGAAGCATCGTCGGATCGGGCCTCAAGAATGACGGGTGCAACCGGTCGCGGCACAACACAAAATACTGGACATTTGCACCGTACATCGGGCTTGGGCCTTCAGCCCATTCGTTCATTGAGCCGGAACGCTTCTGGAACCATGCCGATGTGGGAAAATATGTGCAGGAACTGGACCGGGGGAAGCTACCACGGGCGGAAAAAGAATCCCTCAGCCTGGATCAACTCATGACAGAGGCGGTTTATCTGGGACTGAGACAGACAAACGGAATTATTGTCGATGATTTTAACGAAAAGTTCGGTGTGAGCTTTCAAGGGATGTTCGGCGAGGTCATTACCGACCTCGAAGAGAAAAGACTTATGGAATGCTCACAGGATCGATGCGCGTTGACATCCAAAGGGATGTTGTATCTGGATGCTATCGCTTCCATATTCATATAAAATTGTTGTAATCGTTCGGATGTAACCCCGAACCCCGAACCCTGATCCCTGTTGGAGCAGAGCGGAAATCCCGATTTATCGGGGAACCCCGAACCCCGAACCCTGAACCCGAACCCGAACCCTTTTATGTCGAGAGAGTTTTGATCAATACATTGATATAAAACCGGGCATGGCTCATGGGTGCCGCCAGATTGGCGCGATGGTTTGCCAGAATGCCGCCGAGACTGCTGTTGGTGATCATCCATGGATGGATTTCTGCAGCATGATGGCACGATACGATGGCATGATGAAGCACTTCGGCTCCACGGCGGGATTCCACGGTAATCAGGAAATCTTTATGAACAGCCTCCAGAATCGTTCCCATGGCACTTGCGACGCCCTGGGCATAAAAGAAATAATTGTCCGCTTGAAAAAAACTGACCGGACTTCCGTCGTCCTCCTCGGTCTTGACCAAATTTTCTTCACAGCTTCCTATAAGATCTTCGTAAGCCGTCAACAACGGAATCAAATTGTCGGGTCGGGTGTAAAAGTTGCCTTCTCCTTTTTCGAGTTTTTCCTTGTAAGCTCGGAGTTCGTCAAGGCCGGCCTCGTATTTTGATTCCGGAGACGGGAACCAGTATCTGCTGGATTTAACCATAAACCAGTTCATGGCGTTCTCGAGATTGCCGTCAAATGCCGCGGTGCTGCCGGTACGGGAGATACGTTCGGTCAGGGAGACAACGGTGCGCCGGGTGACTTCCAGAACCCCCAGCTGGTAACTGTTAACATTATCCGTAAAATCGAGGATATCATTGGGACGCCATCCCCAGAACCTTTCCTTCAGCTCGTACTCAAGCGGTTTGATGGTTGCTTCCACAAATGCCACCCCTTTGGCTTTGGGCTTTGCTTCATCAACCTGGGCCGCTCCATGTATGGGTGCTGTATGGTCGGCTGCTGCCGGTGCGACGTGAAGGGGCGGAGATGGATGTTCGGGTTTTTTCTCTGTTGCCTTGTGCGCCGGTTCCGGGGTGTGTGCAACGGTTTCAGCGGGCTCTTTTTGAGCCAGATGAATGACCTGATCTGCTTTGACCACGCCCACAAGTTTTTGGGTTCTATCGATAACCGGAACCACCTGTAGATGGTGTTCGGCCATCAGGTTTTTCACCGCTTCATTGTCCATGCTGGTGTTCACAGGCTGGACATCGGTGGTCATGAAATTTTCCAAAGTACTGTCGGAAGCAGCGAACATCAATTGTTTCAATGAAACCATCCCCAGCAGGTTCTTGTGCACATCCACCACGAACAGGTGAAACGGCTGCGTTATCTCCGGGTGCTCTTTTTTGAGATATGCAATAGCTTCTCCGGCGGTTAAATCTTTGTCCAGAGAAATGAAATCAGCGGACATGATGCTGCCGGCCGTGTTCTCGTCAGGGTGGCGCATGCTTTCGGTGGCCTTGTGGCCCGCTGTTTCCATCGGTTTGTGGGAGGCTTCGGGTTTGGTCTTGGTTTCGGGTGGAACATGTTCTACAGGGCCCTCGGACTTAAAGGCGACTTGGATTTCGGCTGGTTTATCGAAGAACCCGATGACGGCGCTGACGACCCATAGAGCCACCACCCCGAGCAGGATGACAACGATGATCCGCTTTGTGGCAAATCGTTTAAATTCGGTATCGTGAACTTGGCCGTTCTCACTGTTATTTGAATTTTCCATAATGTCTCCGTTTGGGTATGATCGATAAAATTCAAGTGAAAAATATTTTGAACCGGTTCAGCCGGTTATTTTTCATCTATTCCTCAGTTTGCGGATATCGCCGACTCTGATGGTTACATTCTGGGCATCAAAATATTCGATTAAGGGGATCAAGTATTTACGGGATACCCCGGTCATTTCCTTGAACTGCGGGGTGGTCAGTTCTCCGTGGGACTTCAGAAAATCGATCAGTCTCTGCTGGAGCTCTTCAACCGCTGCTGCATGGAAATACAAATCCTCCTTGACCTTAACAATCTGTCCTTCATCCACCAGGAGCATAAGTACATCCTTGGCCAGGGGTGCTTCAACGTCGAAGTTTTTTTTGAGTTCTTTGAAATAAGGTGGTGTCAGCCCGTTTTTTTCATAGACATCTATAATTTTATTTTTGATATCCGCCTGATCCATGCCAAGTGATACTTTATGGGAAGCCAGGCGGACCGCATTCT
>JAFCZV010000319.1 GCA_019314155.1 Deltaproteobacteria bacterium | reverse complement strand
ACAAAGGGGTAACGGTGGCGGTGATACCCCTTTAGACACCACCGTTGAAAAACAATTTTCGTGCTTTTGCTTTTTCGTGGCTTCATGATAAACTGCTATAAAAAACTAAACACTCGCAAACGATATGAGCAACAAACGCAATATTTATTTAAAAATGAAAACCCTGGAAGAGGCGCGGGAAATCATTTTTCAGCGGTTTTCCCCGGATCGGACACGTTCCAAAGAGACGATTTCCGTCCCCGACGCGGTGGGCCGGGTTCTGGCCGAGCCGGTAACGGCCGTAATCTCCTCACCCAATTTTCATCTATCCGCAATGGACGGTATCGCAGTAAAAGCAGCGGACACCTTTGGCGCGGCTGAAACAAAACCCAAAGAATTGAGTGTCGGCACCGACGCTTTTTATGTCAACACCGGCCATGTAATGCCTGAAAACACCGATGCGGTGATCATGATAGAACATGTTCATGTTCTGGACCCAAACCGGCTTGAAATCGAGGCCCCGGCATTTCCCTGGCAGAACGTTCGAAAGGTCGGTGAAGATATTGTGGCAACCGAGCTCCTTTTCCCCCAAAACCATGTGATCAACCCCTATTGCGTGGGAGCCCTTGTTTCTGGCGGCATTTTTACGGTCCCGGTAAAGACCAAACCCAACGTACTGATCATTCCAACAGGTTCCGAGCTCGTGGACTGGCGGAAAACACCCGTTGAAAATCTTCAGCCGGGTCAAGTAATTGAAAGCAATTCTTTTGTCCTCGGAAAACTTGTGGAGTCGTGCGGCGGCACTTTTACCCGCCATGATATGCTCACCGATGATCCTATGAAATTAAAAGCAGCGATTATGGATGCCGTGAACATCGGCTTCGACATGACCCTCATTGTGGGCGGATCCTCTGCCGGATCCGAAGACCATACGAGACGCGTCATCGATGAACTCGGCGAGGTGCTGGTTCACGGTGTCACCATCATGCCGGGCAAACCGATTTTAATCGGTAAAATAGCGAATACGCCCATCTTTGGAATCCCGGGGTATCCGGTTTCGGCCATCGTTGCCTTTGAACAGTTTGTCGCCCCGTTAATAGCATCGATGCTCGGCCAGCCTGAACCTGAGCGGTCCAGGGTCCAGGTCGAGCCCACCAGAAAAATCGCCTCCAAACTCGGTCTCGAAGAATTTATCCGGGTAAAACTTGGGGCGGTGGGCAATAAAATTGTGGCCATTCCCCTTCCCAGAGGCGCCGGCAGTATCACCACCCTCACCGAAGCTGACGGCATCATTCGGATCCCCAAAAACCTGGAGGGAATTCGGCCCCATGAACCGGTGACGGCGGAACTTTTGCGGCCCTTGTCTTCGGTGAACAATACCATTGTTGTGGTGGGAAGCCACGACAACACACTGGACGTTCTATCGGATCAGATTCGATTCGGACACAAAAATCTGACCCTCTCGTCGAGCCATGTGGGAAGCATGGGGGGCCTCATGGCTATAAAAAAGGGGGTGTGCCATTTGGCCGGATCCCATCTTCTCGACACCCGGGACGGGACGTACAATCAATCTTATATCCGGAAATATCTGCCGGATTCTAAAGTTAAACTGGTAAATCTCGTGATGCGGGACCAGGGTCTCATCGTATTGCCCAAAAATCCCAAGGGAGTCCGGGGGATCGAGGACCTCAGCCGAAAGGACATTACCTTCATCAACCGGCAGGCCGGCTCCGGCACCCGGATACTTCTCGATTACCGCTTGAAACAGATGGGTATCGATCCATCTCAAGTAAACGGATATGAAAATGAAGAGTTTACCCACATGGCCGTGGCCGTGGCCGTGCTCAGCGGTGCTGTGGATGTGGCGCTGGGAATTAATGCGGCCGCCAGAGCCCTTGATCTCGATTTTATTCCGGTTGTCACCGAACAGTATGACCTGGTTATCCCCGAAATATTTTTTAAATCTGAAAACATCCGGATCCTCCTCGAAACCATCCGCACGCCGGAGTTCAAACATCGGGTTCAAGCTCTGGGCGGATACAGCACGGAAAGGACAGGGCAAGTAATCCTTTAGAAAATAGAAAAAAGGAAAGAGGAAAGAGAATAAAGAAAGTAAGAAGGTGAAGCGCAAGAAAGTGGGAAGGTGGGAAGGTAAGAAGGTCGGCATGTTTTAGAGCCTCCGACCTTCTGATTTTCTAACCTTCTTAACTTCCTGTTTTCCGCGACCTTCTCATCTTCTAATTACATTTGCGCCCGCCCGCCTCGCCTGAACGAGCCCAAGGCTCGCGATGGCGGGCAGGTCCACTTGCGGTTACCTATTTTCTAATTCCTACTTTCTATTTCTGGCATAAAAGTTTTGCTTATTGAATAGTGGTCGAAGAAGCTTTATGGTTTGGTTATGGGAAACAGAATTAGTGAAAAGTACAAATTAATTGACCATACGGCCGATTTCGGCATCCATGTTTATGGATCGGATTCAAAAGAGCTTTTTGCCAATGCCGCATGGGCCCTGTTTGACACTATTACGGAAATCGATCAGTTAGCAGGCCTTGATTCCTTTCACATTGAGGTGTCAGGGGATGACTGGTCCGATCTTATGGTAAACTGGCTCAGAGAGATATTGTACCTGTGGAACGGCAAAGAATTGCTCGTAAAAAAGGTCCGAATTCTGTCCCTGTCCGAAACTGAACTGGCAGCAACCGCCGAATTTGATCCCTTTAATCCTGACCGCCATGTTATAAAAACTGAAATCAAAGCGGTAACCTACCACCAAATCCAGGTAAACAGCAGCCCTTCCGGATGGGAAGCGATGATTATATTTGATATTTAGAAGGGTTATTTTATACCTATGGGAATTCTTGACACAGTTTTTCCCTCACGATAAAATGATTTTATATGAAAATATCAAGTTAAACAGGACGCAGATTTTCGCAGACCCGCCTGCCCGCTCGTGCCCCTGGCCGCCTCGCCGTGCCCGTCCGCCATCGGCTGCGCCTCAGGCGAATGCCGGGCAGGCTTGGCTGGCGGGCGAGCTTGCAGTGGCAGGCGGGTCTGTGTCCCAAAAAAGGAAATTCCTATACTATGAACTTAACCATAGAGGAAAACCATGGAAATTAAAAAAATAGACAAATACCGGTGGGAAGTTCCCAAAACAGGTGCCATGCGCGTACCGGGAATAATCTACTCCACCGAGTCGATGCTGGCGGGTAGCCCTCAGAAAGAACCGTTGAAACAGGTGGCAAATGTCGCCACCCTCCCCGGAATTTTAAAGGCGTCCCTTGCCATGCCGGACATGCACTGGGGGTATGGATTCCCCATCGGCGGTGTTGCCGCCTTTGACTGGGACTCGGGCGTCATCTCTCCGGGCGGGGTCGGTTACGACATCAACTGTGGCGTCCGTCT
>JAFCZV010000318.1 GCA_019314155.1 Deltaproteobacteria bacterium | reverse complement strand
GGTTTTTTCCAAGGCCGATTTTACGATTTCAATATCCAGTTTCCTCGAAGCCCCGCGGGAGGAACGGAGGATGCTCTCATCCTTGAGTTCCATGGGAAGATTTTTGGGCAAGATAGTATCGCCACTGCAATTTACAATAGCAAATTGGATGACATTCTGCAATTCCCGAACATTGCCCGGCCAGTGATAGCGCATCATTATTGAAAGAGCTTCCTTGGAGACTTTTTCCGGTTTACTGTCATGCATCTCCTCGGCTTCGTTCAAGAAATGTTCGATAAGAAGCGGAATGTCGTTTCTCCGTTCACGAAGCAGTGGAAGATGTATCGGAATGACGTTAAGCCTGTAAAAAAGGTCTTTACGAAAATTGTTCTGCTGAACCTCCTTCTTGAGATTCTTGTTGGTGGCACTCACAACCCGTACGTTAACGGAAGTCGTTTTTTCACCTCCGACCTTTTCAAATGTGCTATCCTGTAAAAATCGCAAGAGTTTTACCTGCATCGATTTGGAAAGGTCGGCGATCTCGTCGAGGAAAATGGTGCCCCTGTCAGCCAGTTCAAAACGCCCTTTTTTGTTGCGGACGGCGCCTGAAAACGCCCCTTTAACATGACCGAACAGTTCACTCTCAATAAGACTTTCCGGAAGCGCTCCACAGTTTATCGGCACAAAAGGAGCGCCGCTTCTGGGACTTTCATTGTGAATGGCGTTGGCCACCAGTTCTTTGCCGGTCCCGGTTTCTCCGGAAATATGCACCGGGTAATCGTACCCGGCAACATCCCGGATCTGCTGGAAAACCGTCAGCATTTTGCTGTCTTTGCCGAGAATACCTGAAAAACTGGAAATTTTACGAGCTCGAATCGAAAGGTTAAAAAAATCGGTCATATCGGTTAATGCGACCAGCACCCCGAAGTTTTGATTGTTTTCATCTTTTATTGTGGTAATGGACATTTTGACCCGTCGGAGCTCATTGTTTTTCGTTGTAATATTGATTGTATATTCGGTTTTATCATTAAAAACATCTTTTTTGCCGCAGAAAGCACACTGCTCACCGCACAGCGGAGCCCCAAAAATTGCATGACAATCTTTTCCAAGAACTTCTTCCCTGTTGAATCCGGTTATTTTTTCGGCCTGTCCATTGAAATAAAAAATTTGTCGATTCAAGTCATGGGCGATAATACCAACGTTGAGATTTTCTAGAATCCGTTCCAGGTTTTTCCTGTTGGTCAGTATTTTTGATAGCTTAGATTCTGGCATGGTGAACATTTATAAAATATCAGCAAGTTTTTGTCAAACCTCTAAATTTTCATATGCTCAATTGAGATAAAAGGCTATCCATATTCATACCCTCCCGGATCCCGAACCGTGTCAATGAAAAGTCATACTTTACGGGATCATCGGGTACAAATTTTTTAAAGCCGTTGGTTATTTCAAGAGCAGTATTCATGTTCGCCTGTTTTTTTGAAGTGAAACCCAATTTAAGACTTATTTTATGCATGTGAGTATCCAGAGGAACTATCAGTTTTGACAACGGCACATCCGCCCATCCTCCTGGATCGACGCTGTCTTTTCGAACCATCCACCTTAAAAAGAGGTTCATTCTTTTGCATGCGCTCCCCTTTTCTGGCAAAGCGACAAGATGGCCCGGTTTATTTTTTCCTTCGGTCAGCGCTTTTGAAAAAAAAGTCATGGCAGAGATTAAGGTCTTGTCATCGGGGGACAGGTTATCAATAAAACACGCGTTGAGGGAACCAAATTGGGCAATGACGTTCTTCGCCCCCCAGAGCAACGCCGCAAGCTGGGCTCCGCTGGCGAATCTATGGGTAAAGCCCTCAAATGCATTGCACAGGGAGGTATAATTAGAATTCATTAAAAACCGGTACGGCGACGGTTTCATAATATAAAGCACCGATGAGACACTTTTGAGAATTTGTTTCACCTTGCCGTATGCAAGAGAAGATGCTATCAAGCCCACGATTTCACGATTCTTGATATCCTGATATGAATAAAGAAATTCCAGCGGATCGGGATGAACATATATACGTTTATTATACTGGCGATACAAATTTTCCAGTTTAATTTTGATATTATTCTGATGCATTTTTGTTCAGGGTTGATAAAATCGGGTTTTTATATAATCATGAGATGGACTGTTTAGCATGTTGTTCCATAACAACAAAATCAATACATCTTTTTGAAATTTACCGTAATACGTATCGAATTCTGATGAAAAACGAAACTAATAACACACATCGCCTTTTTTTTGAAGACAAAGCGGTCATACTTTTGGGCACAGCGCACGTATCCAAAGACAGTGAACAGCTGGTGGCGGACGTCATCGAAGCTGAAAGACCGGACACCGTCTGCGTTGAACTGTGCGAAGCCAGGTACCAGTCGATTCGTCAAAAAGATAAATGGCTGGACACGGATATCATTAAGGTCATCAAAGAGAAAAAATCCTTTCTGCTCCTCTCAAATCTTCTTCTGGCGTCTTTTCAAAAACGGATCGCCGATAAATTTGACATTAAACCCGGAGCGGAAATGATAAAAGCCATTGAAAGCGGTGAAGCCATCGGCGCCGGAATACATCTTGCCGACAGGAACATCCGTATTACCCTGACAAAAACCTGGCGGGTCATGGGATTGTGGGATAAAATCAAAATTTTGTTTCAACTGGTTCTATCCATGGGTGAAATCGACGAAATCACCGAAGAAGACATTGAAAAGATGAAGCAGGAGGATGTGCTAGAGACTCTGCTTGCAGATGTTGGGAAATCACTTCCGGTACTCAAAGACATCCTCATCGATGAAAGGGACCAGTACCTGACCCATAAAATCCGGACGGCAGCCGGCAAAAAGATCGTTGCGGTTGTCGGTGCCGGCCATGTTCCGGGTATTAAAAAGTACTGGGACACCGAAATAGACATGGCGCGTTTAGAACAAATCCCTCCCAAGGGGAAGACATCGGGCATCTTAAAATGGATGATTCCTTTAGCCATATTTGTCCTATTGGTTTTCGGTTTTTATCATGGCGGGACCCATGCTGGGGCTGAAATGATCACATGGTGGGTAATGGCAAACGGTATTCTGGCAGGCCTTGGCGCCGTTATCGCTTTTGCGCATCCCCTTACGATTCTATCTTCAGTTCTGGCCGCTCCATTAACATCGTTGAATCCCATGATTGCAGCCGGCTGGGTTTCAGGGCTTGTGGAGGCTTTTTCACGGAAACCGAAGGTCAGGGATTTTGAGAATTTGCCGAAGGATATACTCTCCATAAGGGGTTTCTGGAGAAATAAGATTACGCGAATTCTTCTTGTGGTGGTTTTTACAAATATCGGCAGTTCATTGGGCACCTTTGTTGCCATTCCATTGATGGTAAAAGTGTTGTAATC
>JAFCZV010000317.1 GCA_019314155.1 Deltaproteobacteria bacterium | reverse complement strand
TCCGGACAAAGGCCCGGCAATACCGACCTTGATCTCGGTCTGAGCTGCCGCAACGCCGCAAACTATCAATATGATTGCGCCTATAAGACTTCCAAGAATTGTAGTTTTCATAACCGCCTCCGCTTTTTCATTTCTTGAATTGTTGAAAGGTGCCTCATGTCTCGAATATCTTGGTTTAAATTGGTGGGAAACCAGAGCCTATATTAGTGCAGAAAAAAAACAAAATTTGACAAACCACTCAACAAGTGGACGTAAATTTCAACTGAAATTGAGGCTCAGGAATAATATAACTGTTTATTATAAAAAATAATTTTATAAATATAAATAAAATCATATTATTGTTCTTATATCAAATAGTAATATAAGGCTTTGATGTTTTTAGATTATGAGAAGGGCCACTAATAGATAATCAAGGTACGGATGGTTGCATCCTCATTCTATCCCATCAAGCGGCTATATCCCTGAACATCAGCACTGAGAATTGCAGCGAGTTTACGTCTAAAACCTTCATCTGCCATAATGGCACCTCTCTCTTTAAGGTTTCAAACAGTGAAAATCGGTATGCGAATTAATCAATGAAGCGCGAAAAATCGGATGAGAAACAGGATCCGAGCCAATAACAAGATCGAGACCAGAGTAAGCAGTATAGAGAAATCAAGAATAATTTAAAAGCATTTATGCCCATTTTTTGGGTTTTGTCAATTTATATCGAAAACTTCAGTAAATGGGGATTTATTGAGAGCATCAAAACAATAATGAAAATACCGATATATTAACAAGATACAACCTGCTAATATAAAAAGTCAAAAGATTTTATGTGGTTTAATGGGACTTTATCTTTCTTGCGAAGCGCTCACGCCGCTTGGCATTATGGGCATCAAGGCGGACTTTTGCGGCTTCGGCCTCTTCTGGCGTGGATTCAACGAAGCCGATCTCCCCGGCTTTGAGCTGATCAGACACTTGGATGATTAATTGACGGACAGGGCTGCTTTTTTTATCCAAGCCCAATGTTTTTCAATTACAGATACACAGTTGCGCCCATAAATGGATCCCGGTAATAGCGTCGATTAACTGGGCTGTTATTCATATCTTTTCTCCCCGATAACCTTGCCGGCTGCTTCTGGATCCATCAGCACTCGATAGACTCGCACCGGTTCAGCTATGTTCTTGACAGAATGCTCTCCAAGATACTTATACCCCAGGTATGACTTTGCCCGACTGTTTAATTGGCACTCTATGCACCACCAACCCCATTCCCTTGAACTTGTGGGGATGGTTGATTTCAGCAACACCCGTTTCGGCAACGATGTGCAGGCGATTGTCTGAAACAACCTCGATCACATGTTTGCCAAGTGATTGTTCGATATCAAATCGACAAATCTCGCATATGTTTTTTAATTGGTTTTTCATTTTACTGTGCACTTGGCATTAAATTGATATCAATGTAACCATATTAACATGTATGGGGTCGGCGTCAAGTTTTTTATGGAGATATATTGATATCTTTAAAAACATGTGATATTGAAATGCCATGGAAAAAAAACGAAAAAATTACAATACAACATTAAGAGTGGATTTAATTAAAGGTCTGAAAATGCTGGCTGTTGAAGAAGATGCCCGTGCAAACGATCTCCTTGAAGAAGCCATCCAAGACTTACTGAAAAAATACGAAAAGAAGGGTAAGAAATAGGGATGTCAAAACAATATCCGGAATGCCCCTTGTATAATCACGCTAACTGTAAAGAGATTGATAACAAGAAAGTCTGTGCAATTGTCCGCAAAGATAAAAAATGTCTAAGGAAGTTGCATAAGAATGTAAAGAAACCCAAAGTATAAGGATTCTTTCTATGGCAAAACCTATGAAACACATTGTGACAATGGTTTTGTTTAGGGCTCGCGCAAAAATTCTCGACATATCCATGGGTATGCATCCCAAAGGCATTTCCTGCGGGGCACCTGTGGTTTTGGCAAACCCTGCTGCATCAAGATCTCGGCACATTTCTTCCCTAAAATCATTCATTTTGGTAGCTACCGATATGAATATAAATTCCTCAAAGACTATTTAAATGAAAAGGGAACATTCAAATGATCAAGGAAATTACCGCACAGGAACTTAACACAGAAAACTTCATCGATGATAAGGTCAAAGAAATCCAACAAGTTGTTGGGAACGGAATGGCGATCAATGCGCTCTCGGGAGGCGTCGATTCGTCCACGGTCACGATGCTCGGTCATCGCGCCCTGGGGGACCGCCTTAAGACCGTGTTTATCGAAAACGGTCTTATGCGTAAGGGAGAGTCCGAAAAAGTTGCCGGTCTTTTTAAAAAGCTTGGGGTCGCGGTTGACGTTATCGATGCACAAAAAGAATTCTTTGCCGCACTCGAAGGAATCACGGATCCGGAAGAAAAGCGCGAGGCCATTACCCAAGCTTTTTACAAAGACGTATTCGGACGTCTCGTCAAGGAAAGTGGCGCAAAACACCTTCTCCAGGGAACCATATTGACCGATATAGACGAGACCGTCGCAGGGATAAAACGGCAACACAATGTCTTTGAGCAGATCGGAATCGATCCGGAAGAGGCATTTGGCTATCACATCATCGAACCGCTTATTCAGCTTCGCAAAGACGGCGTTAGAAAGGTTGGTGAGGCTCTGGGGCTCCCGGCAGAGACCTTTGACCGCATTCCATTCCCGGGTCCGGCACTCGCGGCACGTGTGATCGGTGAAACAACCCCGGAGCGCATCGAGACGGTTCGAAAGGCAACCGTTGTGGTCGAACGGCTGCTCAAGGACACCGGTGCATTCCAGTATATGGCGATTCTTCATGAAGACCGAGTGACCGGCATGCGTGAGGGATTGCGTGATTTTGGTCAGCAGATCGAGGTGCGTTGCTGGGAGAGTGTCGACGCGCGGGTCGCAACACCGACACCGCTTTCTTTCAAAATCCTCGAGGAACTCGCCAGCGAGATTATCCTCCATGTGCCAGGCATCGTCAGTGTCACGTACAACATAGCACCGAAACCCCCTTCAACGATCGAAGCGGTCTGACGACAACGAAAGTTTCAGCAGCCTATAATGTGCGGGTTACGAGATAAAAAGATCTTTAGTAGAAAAGTTGGGATCACTCGTGAGGTTCACGCCGAGTCGCCTCAACCCTGCCTCATCCCCCGGTGTGGGTATATGGGTCATATGGACTTCACAACCCCGGAGTTCCTCCAATTTTTCCATGGCTAACTGGGCGGCAGGATTGGCGGTCGCACTGATGCTGAGGGCGATAAGGGTTTCCACCAGGTCGAGGCTGAGGGTCTTTTCATTGAGCACCTTGGTTTTGAGATTTCGAACCGAATCGACGATGTTGGGCGGGAGCAATTTAATCTTGTCCGGGATTTCGGCT
>JAFCZV010000316.1 GCA_019314155.1 Deltaproteobacteria bacterium | reverse complement strand
GAAGGAACCGAAACCGCTGCTCGCCGCATTTGAGAAGTTAGACCATACAACTCTTCTCTCGGAAACCCTGCGGTCACCCGATAAACCAATACTGCTACCTCGTCAGCCAGCTCACCAAACGAAAGCCGGACTTTAGGGATTTTTCTCCTAAAGTTTTTATTTCGGTTTCGTCAGAAGACAAAGCTTCAGCTTGAATTGAATCATGGATTTTAACCAGGCATTTGCCACAGAGCCCTTTGCCCCCGCAATCAGAGCGCAGAAAAATCCCGGCTCCAATGAAAACCTCTAAAAGTGTTTGCCCTTGAACAGCCTGAAGGAGCTGCCCCCCGGGTAGTAAGCAAATCTCATGGTTTTCAGTATCCATCGATCAAATTGCTACCCATTTTATTTTGCGCAAAAATAGCATATAATGGTCAGTCTTTTCTTATCTCTTAACCCGATTTTGTCCTTTACCTTCTGATGAGGGTCACTCTGAAAGCACAGCCTTTCAAATCACATGCCAGGCATTTGTGTCGGTTCCTATCGTTTGGCCTGCGACTGTGAGTCCATCTCACCCAAAAGGAAAGAGATTTCATTGGAAACATTACCCCGCTTTCATTGATTTGAACACCTATGACAGTTGCATCTATAAGTTGCGCCACGCCGGCAGCATCCATAAGCGTCGCTTGGAGAGCATTTCCCTGCGATATTAATTGGCTCACTTTTACTTCCAGGTCAGGCCCCAGGGTGCATACCGAAGTTACGAGATGCACTATGTCTGGGTCCTGTTCCTCCGGGGGCAACTTTAAAAAAGTGCCGTTTTGAAGTCTGGCTCCCCTTTCGGAATCAACGCCTTTAATGGGACAAATCGCATAGACGAAAGCAGGATTCACCAGACGTTCCGTGCTTTTGAGCAGGGTAGCAGTCAGCGTTTCCATTTTGTTGAATTTCACCTGCCCGGACCGCTTTGAGGTATTCTGTGCAGAAGTCATCTTTTCCTATAAGCATTTGGGTAGTTTTGATGGTGGCCATCATTGCCTGATCCAGCGGATCAATAATGGCGGAATCCATACCCGCACTCATCATCAGGCAGACAAAAGTTCGATTGATGATTTTGCGTTGGGGCAATCCAAAGGAAATATTGGAAAGCCCGCCGGTGATGTGTACGCCCGGAAGCTTCTTTCTGATGCCCTTTACCGCTTCCATAACCATTACAGCTTTTAATGTGTCCGTACCCACGGGTTGAACCAGAGGATCCACAAAGATGGCATCGCGCTTTACCCCGAGGTCCTCAAGTTTCCGGACAAGTTTTTCAGCCCGGTCAACAGTGTCCCGGGCACTTTCCGGCATTCCGGAATCATCCATGCAAAGGGCAATGACTTTACACTCTTTTCCCTTTAGAAAAGGGGCCATGGCGGCATACCGCTCCTTTTCCAGGCTGATGGAATTGATCATCGGTTTTTCTTTTACCATCTGATACGCCATCTCCAGTACCTTCGGATCGGGGCTGTCAAGGCACAACGGCACCGTAACGGTTTCCTGAATGACATCCAGGAGCCATTTCATGTCCTCCATTTCATGACCGATGCGTGCCCCTGCATTGACGTCAATAAAATCGGCTCCAGCCCCCTGCTGTTTTTTTACGTCCTCTTGAATATACGCCGCATCTCTTTCAGCAACCGCTTCCTGTACTTTTTTCCGCGATGTATTGATCCGTTCACCCACAACACAAAACATGATTTCTCCTTTTGTCTCTTATAATTGGAGCTATGAACAAACGCATGTCCCACCGCCATGCACCAGGGATTGGGTGGCTTTGGGAATCAGTTTATGCCTGAAAGAAGCATCAGAAAACATATCGGGTCCCGAATTTAAATACCGGATTCACGGCCGCAAGCTCCTCTACCGGGATATGGCATACGATCTTGTGACCTGATTGTATATTATCCCTTACCTTATTTTTTCCTCTTTAAACTCCAGACGGCCATCTTTGTGTAAAAGCCGGATTACATATAGATGAAAATCCTCATCTCCTATGTTTTCATAATATAGAAACATATTATCATCCCAGCATGTATTAGCACTCGATGTCGTACCACACATAAAATGGTAAAATCGATGATTGGCATATAGATCGTATGTGTTTTCAAGTCTTAAACAGTGATCATGTCCACAAAAAACGAATTCAATTTTCTGTGAATTCACGAAATCGATTAATCTGCGGGAATTCATAAAAAGCTCCATATTCGTTCCCAGAAGCGGATAATGGGTGAGCAGCAGCGCCAGGTCGTAAGTCATTCCGCGCAGTTTTTCTTCGATAGTACACAGGATACTCTCTTCAACAAATCCGTAATCACTAAACACAAGAGTGTTATCAATACCGATAAACAGAACCTTTTTCCCGTCAATCGTCAGGATCTCTAAAAAATTAACATCGGTAAAATTTTCTTTCAGCTTGGTTATTTTCCGATCCAGAAAGAGTTTCGGCTTTTGGGTTTGCCGATGGCTGGAGGGAAAAATCACCTGTGGATTGTAAACATACTCTTTGAAGAGTTCATGTCCAGTCAAGTTTCTTTTGTCATGGTTCCCAATGACGGCCACAAAATGCTCACAATTTATATTATCTAAAAATCTTCGGACTTCGGCATATTCGCATTCACGGCCGTCGGTGGTGGTGTCGCCGGTGTCGATGACAACGTCTGCAGGGTAAGAATTGATTTTTTCAAGCAAAATTTCATCATCGCCATCCCAATGGCGCGGGCCGAAATGCAGGTCGGATAGATGTAAAATATTCATAATTCGCCTCAGAAAACGTACTTAGGGCTCGCGTAAAAATAACTCCACATTTTTGATGGACAAATTGAGTAGTTCCAATTTGGCCTTGAGGTATATCGTTTCACCGTAATTTCTTTCATTTGTCGATCAGAAATTCTTATTCCCTTGAAGTATTGCTTTTTGTTGAGAAAAGCACGAATTTTCAGTCCGGTGGAGGTTTTAGTCGTGCGAATGAACTTCAAGACAGTTTCATAGTCCAATAAAGGTTGACCGGCCCAGTTGCTGCTAATGAAGGAAAACATACGATGTTCAATGGGATTCCACTTGGAAGAGCCGGGAGGATAATGACATACCTTGACCTGAAAACCGAAACGGTTGCAAAAAGCAATCTGTAACTGCTGTTTCCAAAGACGGATTCTGTAGCCATTGCTTCCGCCGCAATCGGCAAGAACGAGCAATCGATCAGCATCAGGGTAGTAGCGAGAACCGGCTTTTTGCCACCATGTACGAATAGAATCTACGGCAAACTCAGAAGTGTCCCGGCTGGTGCCTACGCATACATAGCCCTCATTTCGCGTAATGTCATAGATCCCATAGGGGATTGCAGTACCTTTCGAGTCAGAGGGAAAATCATGATCCAAGACCTGTACCGGTTCTTGGCTCCATTTGCGTCCGGCGTTATGGAACGGCCCTATCAGTTCACGGCTTTTGGTATCAACGCTGATCACAGGCATTGTGTTGGCTTTATAGCTGCGTATCTGGCTGCGAATATAGCGAAACTGCAGATCTCGCTGCCGGGGATCGGGCGGTTTACTCTGCCCGGATTCAAGGCATTTAAGGTTCAATCGTAGAGAAAAGTTCATTTGTTTTAGCAATCGGCCTACTGTTTTGGCTGATACCCGGATGCCTGCGCGTTTCAATTGTTGGGCGATTTTAGCAGTGGTCTTGCGAGTCCACTTGCATCCGCTAACCGGATCACCGGCAGTTTCATGTTCCATAATGACAGCGATCGAGTCTAGGATGTCGGGCGTTTTTTTTCCTGCAAAATTCGACCGCCTCCTTTTGCCCGGACTCTTTTGGGACTCAAATCCCCGCTGATCAATTCCTGTCGCCCACGTGCTACGGTATGAGGATCCATGCCAAGCAGCGAAGCGATGTAGGTATCACCACCGTGGCCCAGTTTTAACGATTCAAGCCCGGCGTATAGCCTGCGTTGCCTTTCATCAAGCATGCTGCAAAAAAGAACGACTATGGCTTTGGCTTCTTCTGCAGCCAGGTCGGGGTTGGTAACGATAACGGATGCGAAGGACTTCTTTAAACGAAGTTTACGAGCCGTTTCTTGTTTATGGGCAACAGTATTTTCAACAGATAGGTAGACGTAGACCGAATCGATTTTTTTTCGTTGCAGCATTAACATGCAAAATATCTTTGAGTTCGGCGGCACTATAGCCGGTCTCAGACTGTGTAACAAGGGTCTCGGCAGTTTTAAGCAAATTACCGAAGCGCGAAAACCAAACCGATCGGTAAGACCAAAGCCCAAGTTCGGTAAATCGCGCAATGGACCGGAGAGTATAGAATTTTCCTCGATGCGAATAGCTGCTCAGATACTCCAGTTGTGCCAATTTTCGAAACAGCGTACAACGAGCCGGATTTCCGATTACTGCCTTGAGCTGATCAAGAGTGGCGATTTTGTTGACATCAAAGAGGTCTCTTATGTCTTGAAGAAAGTACTTTGTCTTATTCATAATGATA
>JAFCZV010000315.1 GCA_019314155.1 Deltaproteobacteria bacterium | reverse complement strand
CTTGCGAAGATCAGCAATAGATTTTTTTATTTTTTGCATGAGCGGTGTTTTAATTTGAACTTTCAGGAAAAGGTCTCCGGGTTTTCCTCCGCCTTTTCCTTCCTCTCCCATCCCCGTTAGCCTTATTCGCTGTTCTTCTCTGACCCCTGGTGGTATTTTTACAACCAATTTCTTGGACTTTTTTCGCAGAAAATACGCGTAAGGACCTCCCTCTTGTGCCTGCATTGTGCCTGCATGGGGGTCAGGCGAATTATCTCATTGATATCATTGCCATTTTTCTGAAGCGCAAAGCCGCTGAGTTGTTTTAAAAAAAAACTGGACAGCTTCCCGAGTTTTCCGGGCAAAGAAAACAAAGACGGATCGAATCGGGTTTTTCCAAAAGGACCGGTAAAAATAAATCCTCCGGCAAAAAACCCCGGTCTTTTAAACTGAAAGGTTTGATAGTCCTTGCCGTAAAATTCCTTGAAAATATCGTCAAATCCTCTGAACCCGAAAGCTTTTGCCATTTCCTCAAAAACATGATTGATGTCCGAGCCGCTGAAAATATCCTGTTCCGAGTAATTGCTTCTAAACTGACTGTAAGCGGAAGATCCGAACTGCTGCCTCAACATATCGTATTCGCTTTTCTTTGAAGGGTCCGAGAGGACGGCATAGGCTTCGTTAACCTGCTTCATTTTTTCAGAAGCTTGCGGATTTCCCTTGTTTCGATCCGGATGGTGTTTAAAGGCCAGCTTCCGGTAGACCTCCTTGAGCTGTTTTGAGCCGGCCGTTTTGTCCACCCCTAAAATCTGGTAATAATCTGTTTGTGGCATTATGTTTGAGCCTCTTTCATCCCAATTTAGAGACCTTTGAAAAACGTCCCCTTTTGCCCAATTCCTGCGTCAGGCTCAAATTTTAATCCTCAAAATACATAATGTATGTCTGTGGTTAAAATTTTCACCTTCCTTGGACTTGAACAAAATTGACCATTTTTCAAAGGTCTCTTTTAACGGTTGCGGAAACCTCAACTCTGTTTGCGCCCAATTGGGGTGATACAAAAACAATCTTTGTTAAAGTTCAAAAACGTCGCCCGGTTGCATTACGGTCGCTTTCGCAGAGGTTTCCGTTTCTACGCGATGGGCCCAGGCATTGGGGTCTTGTTTTATGATATCAAACGTATCGTAGTGAATCGGAAGCACGTGTTCCGGTTCAATCAGCTTTACTGCCCGCAAAGCGTCGTCAGGTCCCATGGTAAAATTGTCTCCGATGGGCAAGATGGCCAAATTGATTCCTTCTTCACCAATCAGCTTCATATCAAAGAAAAGGCCTGTGTCGCAAGCGTGATAAATTTTTTTCCCTTGTATGTAAAACAAAAAACCGCAGGGATTGCCGCCGTAGGTGCCATCCGGAAGTGCTGATCCATGATGCGCGATGGTCAATTTTAACCGTCCCCAGGGGTAATCAAAGCCGCCCCCGATATGTTGGGGATGGGAATTTTGGATTCCCTGGTTTACCAGCCAGTTTTGAATTTCAAAGTTGGATATCACCATGGCTCCGGTTCGCTTGGCAATGTCTACGGTATCGCCCAGATGATCACCATGACCGTGTGAAACTAAGATGTAGTCCGTTTCCACCGTATCGGCCTGGACCGGAGACAAGGGATTGCCGGTAATAAAAGGATCTGTCAGCAATTTCGTTCCATCGGTTTCAATCAAAAAACATGCATGTCCGTACCAGTTAATTTTCAGTGTCATTTGGAACCTCCTTGTTAAAAGAAAAGACAAATATCATTTTTTATCACAATCCCTTTTCCTTGTAAAACACCATCTCAAAATCCACTGAAACAGAAGGTTATTGCCGGACGAATCCTTGAATATAAACACCCCGAGCGAGGGCACGGCGTCCACTTGATCCGTATATTGCTTCATTTTATCTTTGCACTCCTAAAGCGTTATGTAAAAGGAATAATGGATGACAACGATCATCCAATCAAATTTGACCGGGTTTTCAACTGCAATAACTTGAGGAATTTCAAATTTAGTGATATTAATGTGATTATTCTCTGCAAATTGCTGTAGATAAAATTCTTTTATAAACCAAAACTGTGTGATAACGGGCGATTTGATCCATGGGAATACCGTGTTGTCTCCGTGTTTTCAATTGAGAGCGTTCACCCAAACGCCAGTACGAATATTTCAACCTAAACTGAGCGTTTCAAATAGTTGCGGAGTAAAATAAAATCAATCGCTCCAATTTAGGTCAAGATAATGTTTAATGCCTTTAAATTGCGACCCGGTCTGACCGAACACGACATTGAAACCTATTCCGTACAGTTTCAGCTGGACAGATTGGTTCCTGGTGTCGATAATTTCCGCAACGATGTGTATCTCAGTCCTGCCTTTTGTGAGTCCATCCGAAAAGTGGTGCGCCTACTTTTTCATAAACATGCCAAGGTTAAAAAATATTTAGACCTCGAAAAGACCAGAAGCCTCAATATCGAGGAAGATGAATTCAAAAGACTTTGTCGCAGTGTATTGGATGCTGCCGTCAATAAAGCAAAGTCAGCGTCCGAAATTCAAATCGATTTACTGGCTCAGATTGCCGTTGTTAAAAAACTGAGCGAAGAGATTCAGCGCCAGCACAAAACAATAATAGAAGATCTCAACCAGGCTGCTCGGAAACATGAAATATCCAGCAGTGATGGATTGAATAGATATATCCAAATAAAAGAGAAACTTTCCGATATCCAGCAGAATAAACAATCATTGGTAAGGACTGTTGGAGAGGAGCTGTTCCGGTATTTTATTGAGGTCCAGCGTGAAGATCTCAAAGAAATGCGCGGGTCTGTTTTGGGTGGGGACTCGAATCTTCCCGACGATGTCTTTGCCAATCCGATTCTCCATGTGGAGAATCCCTTTGACGACTATTTTATGATCGATGAATATGTTCTGTTGGCACATCGCTCAGAAGATCCGGATAGTTATCAAAACTTTTTGATACTGATTCGAAGTCTTTTCAGAAAGATCCTATTAAAAATGTTCCTGGCCGTACCGTCTGCAACGGACCGGCCGGACCAGAAAGCGACAGGTGTCGACCCGGTATTTGGCCGTGCCGGAAAACCGGATTCGGAGTCCGGGTACGAGGAATTGGATATATGGTTGAAACATGTGGACAACGTCGATACGCTGTTTAACAGTTTTAAATCCAGGGAGCGCTATAAAATCCTTAAAGAACAAAAAGAGACCCCAAAAAATATCGAAGATCTCAAAAAAAGGGGCAAACATCAGGATCGGTTGTTAAATTTCATTTACAAAAAATTTAATAAAGCAGGCTTTATCAAAAGAATTTCGGCATCTTATGAAATGAAGACGGTTTATCTCGACTACTGTCCCCCACTGGCACCTCAGCAGGTTTTACATTATCTCATCCAGCCCAAACAAAGAAAAGGCATTGTCGATCAGCTGAATCGTTTGAAAAAGTTTTACGGGAAATCGTATTCCCTTTTACCTTTGAAGAAAAAAATCAGGAAGTTGAAAACAATTTCAAAGCAGGAGAAGAAAAAATATTTAATACAGTTTTTGAATGATTTTGTCCGTTATCATAGGGATTTTCAAAATTTTTTGATGCTCAGAGAAGCTTTGG
>JAFCZV010000032.1 GCA_019314155.1 Deltaproteobacteria bacterium | reverse complement strand
GACCACGCCGACGGCCAGACCTGTTACAGGATCCGTCATGTGGGGTGAAATTAAAAAAACCGAACAAATAATGGAGATGTTCAAAAAAACAGGCGCAAGGGCCGGTGCAGCGAAGTGGCCGAGAACATTGAGAATTCCCATGGAAAGTGCAACCATTCCGATAAAGAAAATATACGGGAACATAACCCGGGTCAAAAAAATCGTGAGGGCAAATTTTTCAGGTGAGTCGGCAAACCCGGGTGCTATGATCCGTATGATCAGCGGAGAGAACACGATACCTGTAACAGCGACAGCAACCAGCAACACCGAAAGCAGCCGTACGGCCGATCTTGCCATTTCAAAGGCATCTTCTTTTCCACGGTGTGTCAGGTATTCGGTAAAAACAGGAATAAAAGCAACACTTAACGATCCTTCGGCAAAAAGTCTTCTTAAGAGATTCGGAATTCTGAACGCCACAAAAAATGCATCTGAACTGAGCCCGGCACCGAAAAACCCGGCAATGACAACATCTCTTATAAAACCAAAAATGCGGCTCAATAGGGTTGCCGATCCAACGACACCGGTGGCTTTTGTTACACGGTCGTTTTCGGAGACCGGTCTATTTTTAGATGGATTCATATTGAGTAAAAATTTCTTGACAACCCTTTAATTAATTCATAAATTGATCATTTTTAAATATAATATCTTATAAAAAGGAGTTAATTGAAAATTGGCCAACCATAAATCTGCATTAAAGCGTGCACGCCAGAACGAGGTGAGGCGGATACGCAATAAGTCGACAAAAACCAGGATTAAAAATATCGTCAAAGATGTGCGACTTGCTGTGAGTGAAAAATCGAAAGAATCAGCGTTGACCAAACTTGATACCGCAAAATCTATCATCGATAAAGCAGCAAAAAAAGGTGTGATTCACAAAAAAACCGCATCAAGGAAAATTTCCCGCCTCTCAAAAAATATAAACGCCATCTCTGCCTAACCGGTAAACCTCGCATTTTTTATAAAGCGCTTATCTGGCGTTTAATATGATTGTTGCGTGTGCCCTTTGAGGACAGGCGGTGTTAAACTCGAGCAACAGGGTCTTAAAAATCGTCTGTTAAACGATTGTATGCGGTTTCTGCAAGTCGTTTAGACAGAATTTCGAGGGCAAGGCGCTTGTTTTGTTCGGTGATCTGATTGTTGGCCCCCACATCATAGGCTTCACTGTCAGAAATACCTGACCTGGACCATATCACCCTATCGCCTTGATCCGTCAATTTCAGACTTATTGTAATTTGGACCCGTCTTTCAAGGGGGTCCAACTGCCCCTGACGGGATATTGTCCGAATATGCTCAGATTCAATCACCCCGGTAAGGAATGCGTCCGCATTGTCTCTGCTTTTCTGTACGGCCCGCCCATTTCTGATAAATTCGTATATCAGGTTATTTGTAACGGTATTTTCATAACCGGTTTCCACCGTACGGTTTTCGAGGACCTCGATGAAGATGGTCTGTACGCCGGATGGGAGATTTCCACTCCCGGAAAACCGGTAGCCGCAAGCTGAAAAAAACAACCCCATAAAAAGAACCGGCAAAATATATTTCCTGCAATAAAACATGGCTATTCCATTCTTTGAGTTCGTCAATCAAACCACAATGTTCACGAGCTTTTTCTTGACAACAATAACTTTTTTGACAGGTTTACCATCGATAAATTTCTGGGCCCGTTCATCTGAAAGGGCCATCTTCCTAATGGCATCGTCGTCTGCATCTACATCCACATTGAATCTGCTTCTGAGCTTGCCGTTCACCTGCACAACGATCAAGAGTTCATCTTTGACCAAGGCATCTTCCCGGTATGACGGCCACGATGCAAGCAAAATGCTGGGTTCAAATCCCAGGGCATTCCACAATTCTTCGGCAAAATGTGGAACAAAAGGTGATAAGAGAAGTGTCACAGACTCCATGGCAAACCGCATGACCGCAATTTTTTTAGGGCTTTTGTCCGAATCCACCCCGTACATGGTGTTCACAAGCTCCATAATCGCACTAATGGCGGTATTGAAGTGGAATCTGTCTTCAATATCTTTGGTAACTTTTTTAATGGTTTCATGGGTCTTTTTGACGACATCGCGAGCATCGCCCTCCACCTGATCCGGACCACCGTCAAAAGGTTCGGCCTCGCGTATTGAATCCATCCACTTCCGGGCAAGACGCCAAACACGGTTCAAAAAACGATAACCGCCTTCAACCCCCTGTTCACTCCATTCCAGATCCCTTTCCGGTGGGGCCGCAAATAGGCAGAAGAGTCTCGTCGTATCCGCTCCGTATTTTTCCAGTAGAATGTTCGGATCGATGACGTTCTTTTTCGACTTGGACATCTTCTCAACCCGGCCTACCGTTGTCGCCTGGCCACATTTTTTACAACACCGGTCTTCACCGGTTCCGTCCACCTCTTCAGGAAGAAGAAACCCGTGTTCAGGGCAGGAAACCGTCTCTTTACAGACCATTCCCTGGGTCAACAACCGTGTGAAGGGCTCTTTATATTTGACCAGCCCAAAGTCTTTCAGCACCCTGGTATAATATCGGGAATAAAGCAGATGTAGAATGGCATGCTCCACACCGCCAATATACTGATCAACAGGCATCCAGTAATCCACGGATTTGTTTTCAAACATTCCGCTGTCGTAATTCGGGCTGCAATATCTTTCATAATACCATGAGGATTCCACAAAGGTATCCATTGTGTCGGTTTCCCGTCTGGCTTCACGGCTGCCGCAAATCGGACAGGTCGTGTTCACAAAAGATTCGAGGGTCGGGAGCGGCGACTTCCCCCCTTCCAAAAGACCGGCATCTTCTGGAAGCAGAATGGGAAGATTTTCTTCGGGAACAGGGACAATGTTACATGTTTTGCAATGAATTATCGGGATGGGCGCCCCCCAGTACCGCTGTCTCGATATCCCCCAGTCCCTCAACCTGAAATTCACCGTTTTCTTTCCGAAACCTTTTTCCTCGAGATAAGAAGCGATCTCATCGAGGGCCTTGATATTATCCATGCCGTTGAACGGGTCGGAATTAACCATAATACCTTCTCCGGCATACGCCTCGGTCATGGAGACGGGATCAAGATCATCATCATACGGTTTTACGACCACAACGATGTCGAGGTCGTATTTACGGGCAAATTCAAAATCCCGCTGATCATGCGCCGGAACGGACATGACGGCACCGGTACCATATTCCATGAGGGCGAAATTGGCCGTATAGATCGGCATGCGAACACCGCTTAAGGGATTGAGACAATATGCACCGGTAAAAATCCCCTCTTTTTCATAGCTGTCCACCGCTCTGCTGGAACGGTCCTGGCTGGATATGCGGTCGATGAACTCGGAAACGTCTTTCTCCTGTTGGGTCCCTTTGGACAGTTTGATCACCAGCGGATGCTCCGGCGCAAGGCACATGAACGTCGCGCCGCATACCGTATCCTGTCTGGTTGTAAAAACGGGTATTTGTTCGTCGGTATTTTCTATGGGAAACCGGATTTCAGCGCCGACGCTCTTCCCGATCCAGTTTTTCTGCATGGTGATAACCTTATCCGGCCAGCCGGGCAGTTTTTCGCAGTATGACAGGAGATCCTCAGCATAATCGGTAATACGGAAAAACCATTGCCAGAGCTTCTTCTGACGAACCTGTTTGGCGCACCTCCAACACATGCCGGCTTCAACCTGTTCGTTGGCCAGGACAGTCTGACAGTGTTCACACCAGTTTACAAAAGACTCCTTGCGATAGGCCATCCCTTTCTCATACATTTTTAAAAAAAGCCACTGTTCCCAGCGATAATACTCGGGACGGCACGTTGCGATTTCCCTTTCCCAGTCATAGGAAAAACCGAGAGATTTCAACTGGGATCGCATGGCATCGATATTTTCATACGTCCACTTGGCCGGGTGACTGTTATTGGCAATTGCAGCGTTTTCCGCCGGCATGCCAAATGCATCCCATCCCATGGGATGAAGGACGTTAAATCCCTGCATCCGTTTATACCTTGCGACAACATCTCCGATGGTATAGTTTCTTACATGTCCCATATGGATGTTACCGGACGGATAGGGGAACATCTCGAGAAGATAATATTTTTCTTTGTCAGGGTTTTCTTCGACCTTGAAAAGTTTTGTCTCCTCCCAGATTTTTTGCCATCTGGATTCCAATGCCCCTGGTTCGTATCTTTCATCCATTTTAAATAGGTTGCCTCAATTCGGAATTTCTACAATTATTTGAAATTAAAGATCTTTTTATAGCTCCTGGTTTATGCAACTTCCATGGAATGCTGGAATCTTGGAATAACTTCTAATGCCACAACATTGAGCAAATAGCAAGTGATAAGACCTGAATCTTCAGGGTGAACGCATTTGATTTAGGTACAGCAAAGCGACGGCGTGTTTCTCTTGGAAACCGAATGGCTGTTTGAAGGGCTTTAGCACAAGTTTCAGTCGGTTGGAAAGAGATATGCGCCGTTGCGGAGTGTTCTCTCTATGGGGATCCAAATGCGTTAACCCTGCCTGGATCTCGCAGGCACGATTCAGATAAGAAATCATTTGACTTGTATCTTACAATTTCATATTCATTTTAGAAAGTAAGTGCTTGAGATTAAAACTTGTTTCCCTTCAGAAGCAATCCTTTAATTTCAAACCATGAAATTCAACCCCAATTTGGCAAAAACACAATGAGAGTAAATAGTTTATGAGCAGTAAAATCCTTATCGATGCCATAGATACCGAGGATTGCAGGATTGCAAAAGTAATCGACACCAAGCTTGAAGAATTTCATATCGAAAGCTCGGGAAGAGAAAGTATCCATGGCAATATTTATAAAGCTGTCATCGCCCATATCGAACCCAGCCTCCAGGCCGCATTTGTGGACTTTGGATCGGAACGACACGGTTTTTTACAGAAGCAGGAAATCCACAGCGATTATTTTCAGGACAATCTTTCAAAGGGTCGATCCATACTAAAAATGATCAAGCGAGGTCAAGAACTTCTGGTACAGGTTACCAAAGACCCTCACATGAAAAAAGGCGCCATGCTCACAACATATATATCGCTTCCGGGCAGACACCTTGTGCTGATGCCCGGCATCGATAAGCGTGGGATCTCGCGCAAAATAGAAGATGAAGACGAACGCAACCGTCTCAAAAGTATTGTCGGCAAACTTAAGATTCCGGAAGGTTTCGGCCTCATTGTCCGCACTGCGGGGATACACAGTAAAAAAACACACCTGTCCAAAGATTTACGCTATCTTCTCCGGTTATGGAAAAACATCAAAAAAAATATAATGAAAGTACAGGCACCTGCACTCCTGTACAAAGAGCAGAATCTTGTTTTAAGGTCAATACGTGACTATTTCACACTCGATGTCACAGAAGTCCTTATCAACGATGTTGCGGTACACCGTGAAGTTAAAGATTTTGTTAAAATCATATCACCCAAACACACCAAAATCGTCAAACACTATAAAGAAGACCGGCCCATATTTACCAAATATCAGCTCGAAGACCAGATTTCATCGATTTATAGAAGCCGTGTCAAACTTAAATCCGGCGGCTCTATTGTCATCGCGCAAACCGAAGCACTTGTCTCCATTGATGTGAATTCCGGGAAGGCGACCCAAAAAAAATCGATTGAACAGACAGCCCTCCAGACCAACATTGAAGCCGCCGAAGAAATTGCCCGCCAATTGCGACTGAGAGACTTGGGCGGTCTTGTGGTAATCGATTTCATCGACATGAGAGATTCCAAGCACAAAACTGAAGTTGAAAGGGCTGCAAAACGCAATTTGAAATCCGACAAGGCCAAAACAAAAATCAGCAGGATTTCACAGTTCGGCCTTATGGAAATGTCGAGACAGCGGCTCAGACCTTCCATTGAATCCAGCAGTTTTCAACCCTGCAGTCATTGCAAGGGGAAAGGGATGATTCCGTCGATTGAAATGCTGGCCCTCGACTTTCTCCGCCAACTTCGTCTCGAAACGCTAAAAAATAAAATTTCCAGCGTCAAAGGTATCGTCCCCTCAGGCGTCGCAGACTATCTTTTGAATAAAAAACGAAAAGAGATTCTGGACCTGGAAGAACGGCGCGGCCTTTCCATTACCATTGAAGGGGATGACACGATTATCCCGGGCATGAGCAAGGTCGTTCGCGAAAAATGAAGCGCCCCGCCGTCCCGCATACAGGATCTTCCGGAAAAAAACTATGCCGAAAAAATTTCACAAACGCCCCGATAGCCTTGGAGGGATTATCGTCCTGTGTGTCGTGATTATTATCACTGCCGCAGGTCTGATGGTATTGCTGAAACAAGAACCTGAACCGGGCAAAAAAACCGCTCCTGAAAGCGTTCAAATCCAAACCAAAGCGGAGACGGTTATCGACTTCAACACCATCCAAGAAAATCAGGAACTCAAGGCGCTGATGCAACAGCGCAAGGCTCAATATGGCGTTGAAAAAGGGGTCGATATCATTGCGAAATCCAATGAATCATTTAAAATCGGCGACATAACGGTTTCCATGAAGGAAATCTTAGACAAAATTCGACTTAAAAGTGGCGATATTATTGAAAAAGACCTCAAGTCAAAAGGTGCTGACGAAAAGAATAAACCGGGAACCTTTGGAATATACATTGTTCAGCCCGGGGACAATATCTGGAATATACATTTTAATTTCATGAAAGATTATTTTGCCCATAAAGGCGCAACCCTTTCTCCCTTTGCCGATGAACCGGTTGACGGTAGACGCAGTTCCGGTGTCGCCAAGCTTCTTAAGTTTTCTGAGAACACGGTTAATATTTACAATTTAAAAGAACACAAACTGGATACCGACCTCAACCTGATCTTTCCCTTGACCAAACTGGTTGTTTATAATATGGATCAGATCTTTGCACTTCTGGATCTCATCGAATACGAACATGTAAACAACATTCAGTTCGACGGCGAAACACTCTGGGTATCTGCAAATTAAAGAAATGTTTGACCTAAAATATAATATGCTGTATATCTGCGCCATTTTTGATGGTGTTGACGGATAAAAGGTATCATGCCGATTGTGATAAACGTGCAAGAGATCTTTTACTCGAAATATCGAATCCGCCTCTGGCGGGAGAAAAAAATCGTAAAATATTGACGAATCATTTAATAAAGGGGGTTATATCTTGATAAGTACTGCCTATGCAATGGGCCAGGGCGGAGGAGCGACAGGACAGGGAGCCGGTGGATTTACATCACTTATTCCCATTATCCTGATGTTTGTAATATTCTATTTTCTGCTCATCCGGCCCCAGCAAAAAAAATCTAAAGAACAGCGTGAAATGATCAACCAACTTAAAAAGGGCGACCGCATCGTAACCAGTGGCGGTCTGCATGGTCGAATTACCGCAACGGGTGAACAAACAATGACGGTGGAAATCGCCGACAAAGTACGTGTAAAGATTACTCGAGGAAGTGTGGCGCAGGTGATTCAGTCTTCATCACAGCCTCAAGCAAAAAAGAAAAAGTGAGGCTGATTCACAATAAGAAATGAATGCTCTACCTTAACCTTTTACTCTGTAGCGGATTAAAATCATCCCGGCGAAGTCACAACGAACGTTTTGGCATCTATGGCAAACAGGGAAGCGTTTCAAAAACGGATCCTCTAAACCACTGCTGCGGAGTATTAACCTCATTTTGGTAATACCATTTTTGATTTATTGAAAGGACAGGATCATTGAACAATCTCTCATGGCGGGCTCTGGCAGTTTTTTCGGTCATTATTATTGCCATTATATACGTTCTTCCGACCATAAAACCAACCTGGTGGCCGCATAAAAAGATCAACCTGGGCCTCGATCTTCAAGGCGGCATGCATCTGGTTTTGGAAGTCGACACGGATAAAGCTCTGGAAGGCACCATAGAACGTATAAGCCAGGAAATCCGAGATTTTTGCAGAAAAGAGCATGTTCGATATATTGCCTTAAATCGTGTGGAGGGGAACCGTATCTCCATCAAACTGCAAGGACAAAGCAACATCGACGGATTTGATAAACTTCTCGACAAGGATTTCCAAGGCCTGCGTATACTTTCGAGATCAACCGACGACGATATCCTTACTCTAATCATGAATCTTCCGGACAGGGAAGCCGATCAAATCAAAAAAATGGCCACCGATCAGGCCCTTGAAACCATTCGAAACCGGATCGACCAGTTCGGGGTCAGCGAGCCCGATATTCGCCGCCAGGGTGAAAAACGGATACTTGTCCAGCTTCCGGGGATAAAGGATACAAAAAGAGCCAAGGACCTCATCGGCAGGACTGCACTTTTGGAATTCAAACTGCTGGATGAAACCCATGATCTGAGTGCCGCCCTGAAAGGAAATATTCCTCCCGGAAGCGAAGTTCTTTATGGAGTTAAAGAAGATCCCGCAACACAGCGCATTATAAAAACCCCTTATCTGATAAAAAAAAGAACCCTGTTGACGGGAGCCCATCTTACAGATGCAAAGGTTCAGATAGATTCCCAATACAACGAACCCTATGTCTCCATCGATTTTGATAAGAAAGGGGGCAGGGATTTTGCACGAATAACCGAAGCAAATGTTAAAAAACGTCTCGCAATCGTACTGGACGACAAGGTCTATTCAGCACCGGTTATCCAGGAAAAAATCTCCGGCGGCAAGGCCCGCATCACCGGAAATTTTACCACGGAAGAAGCACGGGATCTCGCCATTGCCCTGCGTGCAGGCGCCCTCCCGGCACCGGTACTGATTCTCGAGGAAAGAACCGTAGGCCCCTCTCTTGGATCAGACTCCATCAGAAAAGGGCTCATATCCATGTGTATCGGCGGCCTCCTTGTGATTTTGTTCATGATCGTCTATTACCGGGGTTCGGGGCTCATTGCAGACTTTGCACTGATTCTTAATGTTATCCTGATTGCCGGAGGACTGGCCGGTTTTCAGGCAACGTTGACCCTCCCCGGTATCGCAGGCATCATTCTCACCATCGGGATGGCGGTAGATGCAAATGTTCTTATATTCGAACGTATCAGAGAGGAGATAAGAATCGGCAAAACGCCCCGTGCAGCCGTGGATGCAGGCTATGACAGGGCGACCCTTACGATTCTCGATGCCAATGTTACCACGCTTATTGCCGCACTTGTCCTCTTCCAGTTCGGTACCGGTCCGGTAAAAGGATTTGCCGTAACCCTCAGTCTGGGAGTTATCGCCAGTCTCTTTACAGCCCTTATCCTCACCCGTATGATATTTGATTACTATTTAATAAAACGAAAGGTTAAAACTCTAAGTATTTAGTTAGAGGATTTTATTGATGCAATTTATAAAGCCTGGTATCAACATCAATTTTGTCGGTAAAAGAAAGATCGCTTTCATGCTATCCTTGGCGATGATCCTTATCAGCATCGCTTCTCTAGTCGTCCACAAAGGGCCCAAATACGGTATCGATTTTGCCGGCGGCACCTTGGTACAGGTCAAATTCGATGCCCCCGTAAAACTGGCGGATATCAAATCAGGACTTGCCACCGTAAACCTTGACAAATCATCGGTTCAAGGGTTCGGCGAACACAGCGAAAATGAGTATCTTATCCGGACCGGCGGGTCTGTCCTGACCGATCAGGGATTTTCTCTTGAAGTACAAAAGGCTTTGGCGTCGTCAACCGGGCAGGGGGTGACCATCCGACGGGTTGAGATGGTTGGGCCCCAGGTGGGCAGCGATTTGCGGGAAAAAGCCCTGTTCGCTATGTTTTACGCCCTGCTTTTTATTGCCATATATATATCCGGTCGTTTTGAACTCAAGTGGATCTTGAGCGGCGTTATGGCCGGAGCGCTGATGGGTGCTGTTTATCTGCTTTCTATTTTCAATGTCAGCGTTCCTTTTCTGATTACAGCGGCATTAATTGTAACCCTTTTGCTTTTCTGGTTTCTTGAATTGAAATATGCCATGGGGGCCATAGTGGCACTTATCCACGATGTTACCATTACGGTGGGCATATTCTCTCTGTTCGGTAAGGAGTTTACACTTCCGATCATTGCGGCGCTTCTCACAATCATCGGATATTCACTCAATGATACCATCATTGTGTTCGACAGAATTCGGGAAAATTTGAGAAAACATCACAAAGATCCTCTGGAAATCATCATTAACAAAAGCGTAAATGAAACCCTTAGCCGAACCATACTGACGTCTATGACAACCCTTGCTGTGGTTATTACCCTGTTTGTCATGGGGGGTGGGATTATCCATGATTTCGCATTTGCAATGATGATCGGTGTCATTATCGGGACCTACTCTTCCATTTACGTGGCAAGCCCCATACTCCTGGCATGGAATATTCGTGGGAAAAAATAACACGTGGATCATATTCTGCCATGGTTTCTGCTGAAAAGTGTTCCCGGAATAGGAAACCTCCTTTTCAAACGGCTGATAGATCGTTTCAATTCCCCGGAGTTTATTTTTGGAGCCACCCGAGACGAACTTCTTGAGGTTGAAGGCATAACCCCTCGCCTCGTTGCCGCTATAAAGCAGCGCAAAATTCCCGATTCGGTCAAAAAAGATTTCGATCTTGTCCTGCAAAAGGGTTATAAAATTGTCACCATGGCAGATTCCGATTATCCGCCCCTTTTGTTTCAGATACCGGATCCGCCGCCATTTTTATACGTTTTCGGCCGTCTTGACGGTTCCATAAAAAATGTCGCTGTTGTCGGCTCCAGAAACGCCACGAGTTATGGACGCTCCACGACCCGGCGACTTTGCAGAGATTTGGCCCAGCTCAAGATAACCATTGTCAGCGGAATGGCACTGGGTATTGATTCGGCAGCCCACAAAGGCGCACTCATGGGCAAAGGTGCTACCATCGCAGTGCTTGGCAGCGGTCTTGAGAACATTTACCCGGCGGAAAACCGTAAGCTTTTTTATCAAATTGCCGAAACCGGTGCCGTTGTTTCAGAATTTTCTCTGACCACCGAGCCCGATGCCCACAATTTCCCGAGACGAAACAGAATAATCAGTGGGATGTCCCTTGGAACCGTTGTCGTGGAAGCAACGCGACGGAGCGGGTCTCTGATCACGGCACGTCTTGCAGCAGAACAGAACAGGGAGGTATTTGCAGTTCCAGGCAGCATTCAGTCATTTAAAAGCACCGGGACGCACACACTCATAAAACAGGGCGCCAAACTGGTTGAACATGCCCAAGACATCATGGAAGAGTTTTCATTTATTATCGAAGCTCC
>JAFCZV010000031.1 GCA_019314155.1 Deltaproteobacteria bacterium | reverse complement strand
AGGGGGATAGTTCCGGATGAGCCAAAACCAAGCGAGATACGTGATGAACACAACCCAAACCGTTTGGTACACAAGACTGCCGACGATCAAGGGCGTCAACCGGACAATGCCGGCTTCACCTTTTGCCAGAAACCCCAGGGGCAGGACCACCGCAGAGACGGAAAGTTGGTAAAGCAGGGTTTTGCTCGGCTTGATCTTGACCAGGGGGCTGGCCTTGATCAGAACCGTCGTAGCTCCCCACAAGATCGCCGCCACCACCAACATGCTGTCGCCGATCAGCATTTGTTGGGTATGATACGTCAGTGACTCGCTGAACGCGACGACGATGCCAACGAAGGCACAGGCCAGACCGATCACTTGTATCATCCGCAGGTATTCACCCGGAATAAAGAGCTGTGCCCCCAACGCGACAACGAACGGCGACATATAAAGGAAGATGACGGCGCGGGATGCATTGGTATATTCGAGGCCCCAGTAGATCAGAACGAACTCTCCGGCGAAAAGAAGGCCCGCAGCGATTCCCCACCACAAGGTGCCGTCTCTCTCTAACATCGGTTCCCGGCGCACTTTCATCCAGATCCAGATCAGGATCGTGCCGCCAATGGACCGGATGCTGGATTGTAGAAGCGGCGAAACGCCGTGGATGGCAACCTTGATAGCCACCTGTTGCAGACCCCAGCTCGCACACAGTACAAGCAGGATCCACATTGCAGTAAAATCTAACATTTGATTTTCGTGTTTCAATTCATCGATCTCCTGGTGCTATTGTTTCGCGATTCTATACGCAGTGAAGGTGCGAAACTCGAGTTATTAATGAGTTTATAATTATTTAGACATAAAGCCAAAAACTTTTCTGACAGGATCAACCGGATCGACTTGATTTTTTTCACGGCTTCCGCCTGCCCGCTATCGTGAGCTCAAGCGAGGCGGGCGGGGATGAAGCCGAGAAAACACAATTCCGCTTCAGCGGAAAAAAGGGCCGAGGAATCGAAAATGGATGCTTTTTACCTGGCCTTACTGTTTTGTTGAGGCAATGAGTGAACGATTTCCCTTGAAGAGGGATGATGCTTTTTGCCTTTCTGCAGCCGGTCCCGCAGAGCGGGAGAAAGGCAAAAATATCTTGTTTATCCTGTAATCCTGTCTAAACATTAATGCTCTTATTATTATTTCAATTTCGCTATTTCAAGTCTGGATCAGGTGCGCGATTGAGATAAAATTTTCATATATTCCCTTTGCACCGTCTCTTCTCCAAATTCTCTCTCCAGACGACGAACGATAAAATGCCCACGGGCTGCGTCCTGGAAGTGGTCTACAAAAAGGAGATTGATAGTGGCGCCGCCGAGTGCACCGATAACCGGAACCGCTTGGACTGCCATCTTTTCTGAGACCACTGCGCCAAAGCGAGATGAAATCTGTGTGATGAACCTTGCGATGGGCGGTGCACTTTTCTCTGTTAAACCTTTGGTGGCGATATGTTTTGCAGCATCGCTCACCGCCTTTGCCAGGGCGGCACGCACCGCAAAGTATCCGGTCTCCGCCATATCGTCGGCACCCGATCTCCCGCCCAGAGCAAAGACTTCAAGGCAGGCCAATCTTGCTTCAAGCGCTGCGATATCCTCCCCTTCACTCCTCGCGATGTCGGCAATCGACCGAAGAATTATGGACGTCGATACGGGAAGTTCGACCGCAAGGGCCGGCAATCCAAAGGCGCCGCCAATGGCACCGCTTAAACCACTTGCGATCTTGTGAGTCAGGGTCGATGCCCGGCCTTGGAAGCCCTCGCCCATGGTTCTGACGGTGAGAACCAGCAGTTTGTTCAGCGTAGCTTGTACGGCACCCTGTATTTTTCCGGATACTGTTGTGGGCAGTGAATCCATGACTTTTTCAACGGGCTGTCCGATAACATCAATAATTCTGGAAATGAAACTCGGATTTTCTAGGAGTTCCACTGCACGTCTAAGGTCTTGGCGGTCTTTTCCTTGGATGGACATGAAGCAATTTCTCCCGATTATTTTTACCCCAAAATCCTTTTCAAACGTATAGGTTTTTATTTCGCGTGTTTTTGGATCGTTTGGAGTTAAAACTTGCGTTAAAAATTTAACCAGAGTTCGATAGCCCCTTTTCGGGCGTTGGGATATTTTTGACTCAAATTTTTGATTTTGATGTTTGTATTTTTAAGGTTGATCAAAGGAGCTATGAACTGAGTCAAATGATTTTTTAAAAGGAGCGCCCCCACCTGGTCTTCTTTGTGAAAGTAGCGAACATCACTTTTTTGATAATCGACCCTTTCAATTCCAAGCACCCCGAAGCCGCTATTTTTAAGTGAATCGGCCAGGGCTTCCATGAGTTCTTTTTTCTCTTCACTGGAATAATGCAGATATATGATGTACATGCCCCGTTGTATCCCGTCTTCGGATCCGTTTAATTCGGCTTTTTTTTCATACGTCGGCGCAGTCGGCATTTTATCGGTTTGCTTTTCTTCATTCAAAGGGTACCCCGCCGACACGAGTCGGGTAGCGGTCGACTCTTTTTGTTTCAAGTCAGATACCGTTTTAAGGGATTTTTCTGTGTTCCGGACAACCATGCCAATTTTTTTATTCGAGTCGACAATCGATGGCATATCCGTTGATGTTGATTGGGAATGGCCGTATTTCTCCGTATCCCGGGCGTGCCTGCCGGATTTTAGAGGATAATACAAAAAGCCGATAACCATTAACGACACCATGACAAAAACGATATATTGGAACCTTCTCCGCAAAGAATTGATTGCGGGTTCTTTTGCGGCACCTTGGTTTATAGTCTCTAAATTTTCCTGAGTTTTTCCTTCTTCGATTTTTTCGTTCCACAAAGGTAGGTTATCGAGGCATTCTTTTATAATTTTTGCATCTATTTTTTTTACCCCTTTTTGGTATCCGGTCCATAATGCACGGTCGCAAACCATATTGATCAAACACGGACACCCTTTGGAAGCAGCGTAAATTTCACCGATTGCACTTGCGGTGAAAACACTTTTTACACTTCCTGCCACATGGAGACGATGAAAAATATATTCACATATCTCTGCGCCTTTCAAAGGATTAAGATGGTGGGTGAAAGTGATTCGCTGTTTTAAATCCCGATTCTTTTTCTTGGAAATTAGATCGACAAATGCATCCTGACCCACAAAGACCATATTGAGAAGTTTTTTATTCTGCCGTTCTATATTCGACAAACGTCGTATCTGGTTGAGAAGTTTTTGATCGAGCCGGTGCGCTTCGTCGATGATCAGCAGCACCTTTTTATTTTCCGAGTTGCAATCGTTCAAAAAACGACGGAAGGCTGTTAATGAATCCCCTTTGTCGCCGGACTTTATTTGGATATTGAATTCATGGGCAACAAAGTCGAGAAAGTCCCGTGGTTCCATGTTCGGGTTGTTGATGTTGGCAGTAACAGTGTTTTTGTCAAAGCACTTCAGCAATGCATTGACGAGGGTGGTTTTTCCCATTCCGACGTCACCGGTAACGAGAAGGAAGCCCTCGTTATCAACGGCGGCATATTTCAAAATCGTAAGAATGTCTTTGTGACGCTCGCCAAACCAGATAAACTTTGGATCCATATTCATCTGAAAAGGCAGCTCTTTTAAACTGTAGTGTGCACGGTACATTCTTTTCGCCTGTTTAAACCCCTCTGAATTGGGTCCGATAATCAGAGATAACGCGCCATTTTCATCATGATCTCATGTTTCTGCAAACCCCCGGGCATGGTTTCCGTTAACCGCCCGTTATCAAAAACAAGGAGCTGCGGGACACTGAGAATGTTGTATTTTGAAGAGAGCGTCGGGCTGGAATCCACGTTCAATTTGCCAACCCTGATTTTCCCCTTAGCATCTTTTGCAAAATCATCGATAACCGGCATAGCGCCCCTGCAAGAGGGACACCAGGGAGCCCAGGCAAAGACGAGGACCGGCAGGGGAGATTTGAGCACGTGACGGTCAAAATCGCTCTCCGAAAGCATCAGCGGCTGAGGCACGAACAGTTCTTCGGTTTCTAGCATCACCCCGCATTTTCCGCATTTGGCACCGGACTCGATCTTCCCCACAGGGATTCTGTTTCGGGTCCCGCACGCCATACACCGAAAGAGAAACGGTTCGCCGGCACCGACCGGATCCATCTCCAGTGGCGTCCCGCACTTGCCGCACTTTCCGGTGCCTTTCATCTTTTCACGGGACATTCTGTTCTTTGCACCACATTTTGAGCATTGGACCAGATGTCCTTGGTTCGTGTTCATTCTGTTATCTCTCGCAGTTTGTTTACGATCATTCAGGGTGCTATGTTCCTGAGTATACCCGTCAACAATGTTTTTCCGGCTTCTACCGAGGTTAAATCATAGACCCCTGCTACAAATGCCCCCGCCTGTTTCACGATTATGGTTTTGTGATAGGGTTCCTCTGAAACAAAACTGTGCATCCCGAATCCTTCAAGGGGAAGACATTTTTTCTCTGATTTTTCTAGAAAAAACCGGTGGTGGTCCACGGCCATGACAGCCTCCCTGTCTGACGACAAAAAGGCAACGAATGCCGTGACTTTTTTACCTTCCATTCGATAATCGCACACCATTCCCCTGTCCAGAAATGCATGGCCGAGTATCCCGCCCCTTATGTAGCGCTCCGAACCGGCAATTCTTGATTTCTCAGGGAAATAGGAAAGTTCGTGGGGCAAGGAATCATCTCCCGGCAAATGGGCTGCAACCATCGAGGCCATATCTTTAACCACGCGCTTTTCTTTTTTGCCGGTGATATAGGCTTGAATTTCAACATAATATCTATCTTTATGGAAAGCCACGTAGTCGCCGGAACCAAACGACCCGGTACCGATATTCAAAGAAGGCGCCCGGCTGTCTCTCCTGGGCTGGAATACGCCAAACGCATTCAACTTGTCTCCCATGTCGTAGATATCGACAGTCACCGAGTCCATACCGCCGGAAACAGGAGCATAGTTTGCCCCTGTCAGCGCGACAAACCCGTAGGCAATAAAATAGTCTGCCCCGCCGTTAATATATTCATAAAGATTTTCGGGGACATAGCGGTATGGCTGGCCTTCAGGCTTCCATCCCGGCACCGGCAGCCTGCCGGTAAGAATGGCCTCGAGGCTTGATTCAGCCGCACTGACCAGACAGGCTCCGGCCAAAATCCACAGAATAACAAGAAGTTTTATGCAGTGGCCCAAGCCGACATCAGGACGCATCGGCCGGCGTTTAGATAAAAGTCGTATGTGCATAGCGCATTCGTTCCGAAATTTTTATCCCGTTAATACATCTGCAGGCCGGGGTGGAACAGCCTATACACGCCAGAGCATTCTCTGCAGTGGACAGCTCCCGATACGTCTTCCGGCCCAGTTCAAAGTCACGGTAACCCTCCCAGTACATAAGAGAACGGTGAATCGTGTGAATGTCGACGGTATTTTTGCATGACGAAGAACAGGCGCCGCACTTCAAGCAATAGCGGTCTTTGATCCCATCATAATAAACGGCAAGCGTCTTCCGATGACTCCACCCCATTTTCATTCCGATAACCCCGGAGTTTTCTGCAAGCTGCTGCCGGTTCACCATGCCGGGTATAGCACAGTCCACAAATTCGCGGTCCAAAACCCATCTCAAGGCTGCCTGATAGGGATTGAAGGATTCACGGACCCCCTGATCATATCCGCCGGCCTGGGTCTTCATGGCAACAATACCCACGTTTTTTTTGCGTGCACGCTTCAAAGCATCCATGTGCGCCTTTGGACTCTTATAATTAAGGGTTGCCAGAAACACATCATAGACGTCGGTCTTTAAGGCCTGATCCACAGTGTCCACATACGTCTTTCCTCCCGAATGGAAAGAAATGCCCACAAACCGTGCCTTTCCTGTTTTTTTCATTTTTTGACAAAAGCTCAGCATTTCATCCTGCACTGGCCAGTCCGGATCTTTAATGTTGTGGAGGAAAAGGACATCAACGTAGTCGGTCTGAAGTCTATTCAGGCTTTTTTCCATTTTGGCTTCCAGGGACTTTTGATCGTTTAAACGTTTCATCCCCAAGCGCCTATGGTACGGCGGGATTTTAGTGGCGACAAAGACCTTTTCTCTGCCATACTGCTCGAGCACATCCCCGAGCATCTTTTCATTATTACCTCTCTGGTAACTATGGGCCGTATCAAAATAGTTTATTCCCATGTCCAGAGCTTCGAACAAAACAGCGGGCTCAGCAAGCCGCATAACGCCAAAGCTGAGGGCAGACACCTTCAGCCCGGTTCTGCCCAGGGTCCGGTATTCCATCTCCATCTTATTTTTGGATGCATACTTTTTGTGGGGCTTCCCCAGCGCATGACGGGGGTTGAGCGTATTGACATACAGGCTGCTACAGGTACATGCAGCGGTAAGATCTCTTAGGAACCTTCGGCGTGTCAATTTTTTTCCGGTCATTTTACCTCCATCAAGTCGAGCCAAATGAAGCTCTCCGTCCTTAGGGAGAAAAAACTGCACAAACTTAGTACGTTGAGCGGGTTAAGTCGCGAAAGAAGTTTAAAATACGACGTTGACCCCGCCGCTCCTAAGAAACGGAATGTCGGCCTTTCCCCACAGGCTGACGAAGCATTGCCTGAATCTTGCATATGCGTCGAACTCGACGCTTGCAGAATTCTGGTATTAAAAAATCAAATATCGACCCACATATCGGCTTCACTACCGCAATGGGTACAAGTCCCCGAACCTTTAACCCGCTGCTTGGGGGCCTTGCTCTTTTCCGGCTCATTTGACGGGGTTTCTTCCGTGTGTTCGTGGATATCTTCCAGGGTGCAGGTAATAACCATTTCAGACTCATTTCCGCAATCTTTACACGTACATGTCTGTTTTACTTTTTTAACCGTATTGCTCATTTTCAACTCCTTTCCTGATGACCTTGTAAAAATATTCGATGGTCAAATCATTTTTGCACAGCAAGCTGTCTTTGGAATCGTCTGGATTGTCGAGATGTTTCCTATGTTTTTTTTATTCCAATAAACCCTGCGGTCATTAAGGCTATACCCAAAATATATGCGTACGTTCCATTATCAATAAAATAATATCCCGCAAGAAAGAGGATAACACCTATCAATCCTATGATACAGAACAAATTTCTCATTTTATTACCAGATCCGTTTCCCGATAAACGGCTATACGCAGGGGGTGCCAAATTCAAGTTATTAGATATGGAAATATCCGCAAAGCTTTATGAAGCGATCTGATAGATTTATTCATTAAGACGGAAAAATGTCAATAGGCGTCTCCCCCAACACCAACATGGCATTCCGTCACTGCCGGTAAATGAAGATTGACTTTAATACCCGTCCATGGTTTTAAATCGAATCGGAAAGTGAAAAATCGGTATGTGTTCCCGATAGGAATGGTTATGAATAATGAACAACAAAATTTATGACGTGGTTATCATTGGCGGCGGAATCATGGGCTGCGCCACCGCATATTTTTTAAAGCGGGCGGATGATCAAATCAACGTGGCTGTCGTGGAGATGGATCCGACCTACTCCAGGGCCTCCACCACCCTGTCCATGGCAAATGCACGCATCCAGTTCAGCCTCGAGGAAAACATTCAGATTTCGCAGTTTACACTTGAAGTGCTGGAACGATTCGAAAAAGAGATGGCTGTCGAGGATAACCGGCCGAACATCGCCTTTCGTCGTGAGGGCAACCTCTTTCTAGTTGATGATGCGGGTAAAGATTTGGCCGAAACTTCACTGGCGTTGCAGAGAAGAATGGGCTGCCAGGTGGAATGGTGGACACCTGAAAAGATCAAAGAACGCTACCCCCTTTATGCGCCGGGCGGCCTGGCGGGAGGAACGTTTGGCACTCTGGACGGCCATTTCGACGCATATGCATTTCTCATGGGATATAGGGCCAAGGCCCGATCCCTTGGGACAATCTTTATCAAAGACGAAGTGACCGGGATTCTCACCGCCGGCGCCAGGGTTGCCGGTGTGAAACTGGCTTCGGGCGCGTCACTGTCTGCCGGTTTTGTGGTAAATTGTGCCGGCGCATGGGCGGCCAAGGTCGCCGGAACTGCGGGTATAAATCTTCCTGTGGATCCGGTCAAACGACAGGTTTTTGTGCTCGACACCACGGTCAAACCGAAAGAACCGCTGCCGCTGACGATTCTGCCGTCAGGACTCTACTTTCGGACCGAGACCGGCGGGCTGATTTTGCTGGGAAAATCCATGCCCGAAGATCCTGTCGGTTTTGACTTTTCATGGGACGACAAACGGTTTATGGAGATTCTCTGGCCGGAGCTGGCTGAGTTCGTCCCCGCCTTTGATACGCTCAAGCTCCTTCGTGGATGGGCCGGGCTGTATGCCGTCAACACCCTCGACGGAAACGCCATTCTCGGTGAATGGCCGGAGCTCAAGGGCTTCTTTCTGGTCAACGGCTTCTCCGGTCATGGGCTTCAGCAAGCCCCGGCCGCAGGCCGTTATGTGTCCGAACGAATCTTGAATGTTGTTCCAAAACTCGATCTTTCGAACTTCCGCCCGGAGCGGATACTCGAGAACAAACCGCTGAGTGAGAGGGGGTTGGTATAACTCCCGCGGGACTATGGATAAAACACTAATTTGATCACAACATTTTTTTTAACATGATATGGGCATTTTTATAGCACCTATCTGCTCTTTCACCTATAAATCTGCACAACAAAATATTGTATATGCCTGAAAAGGTAAACCTTGACGGTCTCGTAAAAAGTCTTTTGTGATCGACATCGAACAACCTTGGACTGCCTATTAATTTTCACACTTTCTCGATAATTGTTTTGTGTGAGCCATGATAACAAGATCAATGATAGAGATTGTAGATGTTATATGAAAAAGCCAAAAATATACTTCCCTGCGACAAAAAGGATGCAGATACATAATATTCCTTTGATAATTTTGGCTGGAACGAACTTTTGCGTTCGAGCACCGAAGTACATGCCCAAAATTCCACCGGCTCCGAATAATCCACCCAACCACCAGTCCGGTGATACTGACATGTCCGGATAAAATTGTGCCAGAAATTGAAAAAAGATCACCGCCGCTAGGGAAGTGATAAATGTTCCCATCAGCGCTGCCCCTGCAACGGTATAAACCGGAAGGCCGATGATAGCTACAAAAAAAGGTGCAACGATGGAGCCGCCGCCTATTCCGTAGATACCCCCTGCGATGCCGACCAGAAAACAGAGAGTATAAATTATTGGCGGCGAAAACTTATAGATCTCACCATCGTATTCAAATTTTACTTGTTTCACTGTGGAAGTTTTCACATCTACAACATGGGATGAAACCAGACGGGATGGTGAACCTATATTCTTGCTCTTATTTTTAGACTTAACTACATCGATCAACAGCCGCCAACCAATATACAGTAGAACAAAACCGACAAAAATTTTGAAATTTTTAGGATCCGGTAAATATTCGATCCGAACCCACACACCGATAAAGACTCCCGGTAAAGTGCCGATAATGACGGCCCATGTTAGCGGCCAAAGCATTCGGCCTTCTTTGATGTAACGATAAACGCCGCTTGGAATTGCCACGGTGTTGAAAACTTGATTCGTTCCGCTTACCGATGGTGCGGTATAACCCAAAAAACTCATCTGAAAAGGCAAAAGGAGAAATGCACCGGAGACTCCACCCATAGAAGTGAAAAAAGAAACAAAAAAAGCCACAATGAAGGGAATGATCGGATTTACTTCAACCCCTGATATCGGAAATAGCATATAAACCTTTAGAAGTTATTTTACAAAAATAGAGGCGCACCATATTCTGAGAAAATGGACGCAAGTTGCATACCATGTATCGTTTCTATGGCTTCCTTAAAATTATAATAATATCATAAAGCTATGTCAATCTTATATCTTCAGACCCATTTGCGATATATATTCTCTCAGAAACCTTAACATATTCCTAAATTGAACTGGTGAGAACTTCTGGCGACAATCATGTGATTTCTATAAGAAAAAAAGTGTGGGATTCAAACGATGGTTCTAAGCCGAAATAAATAGGGTGGGCACTATATTTTGTGGCTTGCCATTCACTTCTCTAATTGCATAAATTAAGTTTGATAGGGGGGCCTTTTAAATTAAAATGTTTTATCGCCCAAATTATCAAGGCAGTGCAGAAACAATTTCTCGATATTCATCTTCTTTGAAAGCCCGAAAAGATTCCGTCCGCACATTTCCAAAAGATCCAAGGGTTAATGCTATCTTAGCAACGGTCACATCATCTGGTGCTTCCGACACAAGAATGATGTCGTATTGACCCATAACCAAATAAAATTCTTTTAACTCAGCACCCATTCCTTTAAATGCATTTTTAGCGGCATCAAGTCTCTGGGGACTTTCCTTTACATTTTCGACACCTTTTTGTGTGAAGTTTACTAAAGTTATATAAGTCGGCATGGCGTCACCTCCTGTGCTGTCTGTTTTAAAGGGCCCCCTAAAAGAACAATCAACAAAATTTGAGGTGTTTCTCGGTTGGTAAATTTATTTTTGATAAATCAAAATTTAAATTAGCTAACAAAGCGCAAATTGAGAATAAGGTCAGAACAATTTTAGATTTTTCACAATGGAGACTGAGATGAGATAGCTAAACGATTTCAACAGAGGATCTACAATATTTTAAATATTATGCGGAAGTTTACATGTCAAATGAAAAAGGCAAACCTCCTAAAATGGATCTGCCTTTATTGTAAAACGATATCACAGGAATTTTAAGGCTCTGATATTAACATTTTAATAGCAGTAAAACGCAAGTTTAAACAAAATGGTTTTCTGGTTCAATCAAACTCCCGAAGAAGTGATTTTCCGGATATCTGAATGTTTTAACTTCCGCAATTAAATTAAAATGTTGACCTTTCATATCTTATAATATTATTAATCTACATTCGCCGTCTGAATCTCCTGTACCAACGGACTTAGAACAAATTTCTTTAAGAAATTAATGTCTGAGTTCAAGCTGATTTCATTATGTCACCAACCAATTCATATGTCTCTAAATCATTTGGGGGGTGCTCTCATGACTACACAAAGATTACAGTCGACTCATGGGTGAGGATAACGAGCACAAGATGGAATTTCGTCATCAAAACGAAACCTATTTAAGATGACTGTATTGTCGGGCCTGATTGCCTGAATGGAATAAAGAAAAACGTAACTACTCAGGTGGATAGACTGAAGGTTGAAGGCTTTTAGGGACAAATCATGCGCGATCACACAAAACTTAGGGCATTTGAGCTGGCTGACGAGGTAGCAGTATTGGTT
>JAFCZV010000314.1 GCA_019314155.1 Deltaproteobacteria bacterium | reverse complement strand
TTGGTGTTCGACTTATGCAAGATGCGTCTTTAGTGCGTAAACCCAACTACACATTTTTAGCTCCCACTTGGGAGGTAGGTACTATCGGTTTTGGTGACAGAAAAAATATCCAGACTGACATAAAAGATAAGGTCGATCAATTTATCAATGCCTACTTATCCGTAAATCCGAAAACATAAAAAAGGAGGGAATATCCAACCTTCAATATCTGCTATGTATTCCAAGTTTTGAGATTGGTTCAGAACCTGTGATATCGTTTTTTAATAAGGGCAAATCTTTTTTCGGGGATTTGCCTTTTTTTTTTTTTTGTAACAAATGCGATATATGTAATCAGCATGAACTGACTTCGGGTTGTTGTTTTGGCAAGAAACCAAAAGATTTTAGCGGTCCGTTTTTCGTGCGATACTCTCAATATATCCCAACCGTTGCCAGCACTGAGGTAACAAATGGATATCTTAAAAACGATCTCGACTTGATATTTACAGGTCCAATTTGATATGTGTCAATTTGGCGGAGTTCACCTCATGGCAAGATGTGTTTACATAGAGGAGCGATGAGTCGGTTGCGTAATCGGTGTGTCTGATTTTAGTACCGCCAATTCTTTCAAAGCTTTCCGGATTTCACGCCCACTTTTTTCAAAAATACCCCGAACCGCACGATAATCTTTCTTTAAATTCCGAAGGGAGTGCTTACCATTCTTTTTTTTCAAAAATTGCAATGCTATATCTTTGACCGCTTGCCAGCTATCCTTCCGGGTCTGGTTGTCCAAGGAGGTCAGGTCGTCCAACGCTTTGATCTGCTTCCGATGAAACCGAGCCGTTAAGAATTTCAGGATCAAGGCTATCCACAGCAAGAAAAATACGGCAGTGAGTCCGGCAACACCACTCACGAGAAAGGAAGAATCCATTCCGGACATCAGCCCTCCGGCATGAACTAAGAGCCCAACGGCCGCAGCCGAACCGAGTAAACTGAACAGCAGCCCCACCAAGATGGAATTACGGCGATACCGGTGCAGTTTCCGCCGGTAACTGATAAGGGCTTCCAGAAAATGCGACAAGCGTTCACTGTGGGTTTCCACGAATGTGGCTAAATGATCCAGACGGTGTTTAGGGGCTTCCAGGACGGCTTTTTTCAACTCCTCCCGCTGGTTTTCCAGATACTGCAAATAACTGGTATCCATTTCCAACCGATTTTTGGAGTCGATGGCTGCACGGGGCGAATAGGTTAAATGGATCATGGGGATATCTTTGCGGCCCGTAATCTGAGAGAGATTCCAACACAGCGTGCCATATACCCGCAGCAGGTCGGTCAGAGATCCGCATTCATCGATGCGGTTCAGAACAAAAAGGATACGATCTTCAAAGGTCCGACCGGGCAGAGTGTCCCGCAGGCTGGTATGCGCTTCCCGAATCGTTCCGGCTTTATGAGGATCGAAAAGTACCAAAATCAGATCGGCGATCTGGGCCAAGTCGCCGATAACATCCTGATAACTATAGCCTCGATCGCGCTCGGTGATGCTATCCAGCATCCCGGGGGTGTCAATGATGGCTAAGGATTTTAAAAACGGCGAGTTGACTTTTTTGAGGCGAAAGTGAGCGGCAAAACGCTGACCGTGTTTTTTAAGAGTCTCAAATGGAAATTCAGGATCATTCAGCAGGTGCCTTCCATCGCGAACTTCGGCCGCACGGATGGGGCTATCGGGGGAGGCCGTTTCATCGTAGGTGATGATGGTAAACGAATCGTCGGTGGGGGCCTGCCCCGTGGCTTGAACATCCGCACCTAAAAAGTCATTGATCAGAGCGGACTTGCCGGAGGAGTAATTCCCCAGGACCAAGACCAAGGGATGCCATTTGATGTTGGCTTCCAGCGGAATTTCGCTGTAGCCGTAGCGCAGGGCCACCGGTGAGAGGTGCTTTTCCACCATTCCCAGCAATTCCGAGTGCATGGCACTGATATAGTTTTTCTGGTACATTGACATGGTCGATCAAAGTTAGGTTGGAGCGCAAATTACGAACATAGTTTAATCGGGACGTTTTAAAATGGATGATTTGTTTTTTTACCTGAACAGATTATGGTAGTCAAGAACAATAGAACTGTTGCGATTTCTATTCCATAGGTTGAGCGATATCATTTTTTGAATGGGGGCAAATCATTTCTTTCGGTTTCTCCCTTTTGATTTTTTGTGGATTTTGGGATATATGTAAATGGAGCTAATTTACGTTAGGTAGGGGTTTTGGCGAGATAAATGCGCATGCCCATTTTCATAAATTAAGTGAAACTCTCCGAAAGGAGTCGAAGATGGAAACGAAAAAAGTACTGGCCTGGTGGAGTAAGGTCTGCCCCGGGTGCAACATCGGGCGTAAATATCCAGAATCATTTATCGGCAAGAAAGTAAGGAATCACTGGGAAAAAGGATGCCCCTCACACGACGCTTATGTTGAAGTGTACAATAGCGAGGAGCCTTCGCCGAAGAAAAACAAGGGGAAACCTGATAATAAATGAGATATTTGACGTTACGACAACTGCTATATTTCTTCAGCCGCAATGATTGAATTTAAGTTCTGATATCAAATATTTACATTTTATTTTGTGGTGGAACCCTAATTCCCACTATTTTAATCTAATAAAGTTACTTTTTAACCACAAATTTGAATTGCCTAATTGATGATTCTACTTATGGAAATCGAAGCACTTCGATCATGTCTTCTTAAAAAACAAGGCGCATTTGAAGATTTCCCTTTCGGTCCTGAAGTAATGGTTTATAAAGTTATGGGAAAAATGTTTGCACTTGTGTTTTGGGGTGAATCGTCATTACGAATAAATCTTAAATGCGATCCTGATCTTGGCATGCATTTTCGTGCCATGTACAAAGCTGTAACACCCGGCTATCATATGAATAAAAGGCATTGGAACACCATAACTTTAGACGGCTCAATACCCGATGATGAAATTCATGCAATGATTAATGATTCATATAGTTTGGTGGTTAGAGGCTTAAAAAAAGCTGATAGAAAAAACTTGGCAATGACAAGTTGAAAGGAGAATCTTAATGAGTGCTGAGGTATTGGGTATTTCGGGAAGTCCTATAAAAAACAGTAACACGGATAGACTTGTTAAAGCCGTATTGGATGCAACCGGACTAAAATCCGAATTTGTGAAACTTAGCAAAATTAACGTCAGACCTTGCCTTGCCTGTAAAAAATGTGTTCCAGATAACGTCTGTAAAGTTAGAGATGATTTTCCAGAACTTGCTGAAAAAATCAAGAAAGCAAAAGCGTTAATTATCGGTGCATATATTCCCTATGGACAGATAGACGGTTTCACAAAAGCACTTCTTGAAAGATTCTGGTCGATGAGACATGTGAATAACCTGCTTAGGGGTAAACTGTGCGCAACGATTTTGACCGGCCTGATGCCCGATAC
>JAFCZV010000313.1 GCA_019314155.1 Deltaproteobacteria bacterium | reverse complement strand
TGAATAAGAAACACGATTTTACATTCCCACAAAATGCAGTGAATCAACGATCCCTTCGAGTTCTGCAAATATCTGCTTCTCGTTGAAATGTTTAACCTGTGCCGCACCGCTTGGACAAAATCCTGCACAACTTCCACATCCTTTGCAAAGGGCTTCATTGACCACCGAGACGCCCATGCGGGCATTATACTCTATGGCAGTATACGGACAGAGCTCGATGCAGGTCCGGCACCCGGCACACACATCCGGATCGATCCGCGATATGATGGGAGCAACCTCCACCTTCCCAAGAGTGGCCAATGCCAGGGCTTTGACAGCTGCTCCGGAAGCCTGGGCAACCGTATCCGGAATATCCTTGGGACCCTGGCAGGCTCCAGCCAGGAAAACCCCGGCTGTAGCAGTATCCAGTGGAGCCAGCTTGGGATGTTCCTCCATGAAAAAGCCGTCTGCGCCCTGGTTGATTCCAAAAACCCTACCCATCTCCTTAGCATCGCTTCGGGCCTGCATGGCGACGCAAAGGACAACCATGTCTACCGGAACCCTTAAACGTCGTCCCAAAAGGGTGTCTTCTGTAATTGCAATGAGTTTACCCTCCTCTTCCGGTTTTACAGCCTGGTCGGTAATCTCAGCCACTTTACCCCTGATAAACATGGTTCCCTCTTCCTGACACCTTTTGTAAAATTCTTCGTAGCCTTTGCCAAAGCAGCGCATGTCGATGTAAAAATTATAAACCTGAGTGTCGTGACCGACCTTTTCATGGATTAGATGGGCATACTTGAGAGCGTACATACAGCAAACCCGGGAGCAGTATTCGTGATAGTGTACATCCCGGCTGCCGATGCAGTGCAAAATGGCCACACTTTTTGGGGTTCGGGTTAAATCCCCGTTTTCATCTCTGATAAAGATCTCGCCGCCGGTGGGTCCGGTAGCATTGCTGAGGCGCTCGAACTCAAGTGAGGTAAAGACATTGGGGAATTTTCCGTAGCCAAACTGCTTCATAGGCGCAGGATCCATGACGTCGTACCCGGTTGCAACGATAATACTCCCAACCTTTACCTCTAGTTCTTCTGGCTGCATGTTGTGGTCTATGGCCTTGGGCTCGCAGACCTTGACGCATTCCATACATTCACAGCAAACACCGCAATTAAGGCATCGCCGGGCTTCTTGTTGGGCCTGGCTTTCTGAAAAGCCAAGGTCCACTTCGTCAAAGCAAGCAGTACTCATTTTGGCGTCCAGATGCTGCGGACGGGCCCGGGCTTTTTGGGGAATCTCTTCTCGAACTTTTTGCCAACTATTGCCCGGTTTTTCCTGGGCCTCGAGCTGCTGCGCATAAAGTTCCAGGTCCTCGCCGTTGATATAGCGATGGATTGCCTCGACAGCCTTGTGACCGGCAGCCACCGCCTGTATGACCGTATCCGGACCGGTAACCATATCGCCTCCGGCAAAAACGTAGGGAATACCGGTTTGCATTGTCTGGGGGTTTACGTCCAGGGTGTTCCGTAAAGACCATTTCAGGTCCGACACCCGGGCTGCCCAGGGTGCGTCGATTTTCTGACCTATAGCCGGAATCACCGCATCGCAAGGGATTACGAATTCGGAACCGTCCACCGGTATTGGGCGACGTCGTCCGCTGTCGTCCGGCGGTCCCAGTTCGGTTCGGATACATTCAAAGCCGTTGACCTTACCCTCTTTTGCAAGAATCCCGACCGGGGCGGTGAGAAAGGAAAAACGAATCTCTTCCTTTTTAGCTCCCTCGATCTCTTCGGCATAGGCCGGCATCTCTTGTTCTGAGCGACGATACACGACAGTGACTTCTTGGGACCCCAGACGTTTGACAACCCTTGCAGCATCGATGGCCACGTTTCCGCCGCCGATGACGACAACCCGGCTGCCTGGGCATGTTTTATTGCCCAAATTAACTTCCCTTAAAAAACGAACCGCATCGATAACGCCTTGGGTGTCCTTTTCACCAGGGATTTGCATATCCAAAGAATTATGGGCCCCAATTCCAAGAAATACGGCGGCAAAACCCTCTGCTTTCAAATCCTCAAATGTGAAATCAGGCCCGAATCTGACTCCGGTGCGCGTTTTGACACCCAGGCTGAGAATGTGGTCTATCTCCTGATCCAGAACTTCGGGTGGGAGCCGGTAATCCGGAATTCCCACACGAAGCATTCCGCCTAAAACTTCAAGCGCTTCAAAGATGGTTACCTGGTAGCCTTTTAACCGCAGGTAGTATGCAACGGTCAGCCCTGACGGACCTGATCCAATCACTGCCACCTTTTCCGAACGTTCCTCGATTTGCGGCGGCTCGAGCTCTCTCAAATTCGCATGATCAGCGGCAAAGCGCTTCAAATCCCTAATGGCAACCGCTTCATCGAGATCCAACCTGCGGCACTCGGATTCACAAGGGTGGGGGCAGACGCGACCCAGCACTCCCGGCAGCGGTAGTCGCTCCATAATTAGCCGGATTGCCTGCTGGTACTTACCCTGGCTAATGAGTTGCACATAGCCCTGGATATTGATGCCGGCCGGACAAGCGCTCACACAAGGAGCCCGGTCTTTTTTATCTATACAAAAGGCAATGGGTACGGCCTGTGGAAAGGCTCTGTAGATGGCCGTTCGATTAGCCAGGCCCTCATCCCATTCACTGGGGACTGCCACCGGGCAGACATTCACGCATTCACCGCACCCGGTACAGACACCTTCCATTACATACCGCGGTTTGCGACGGATCTTAACGGTGTAGTTGCCGATGTATCCTGCGACTTCCTTTACTTCGCTGTAGGAAAGCAACTCGATGTTTGCATTCTGGGCCACTTCAACCATTTTTGGGGTTCCAATACAGGCGGCACAGTCGAGGGTAGGAAAGGTCTTATCGAACTGGAGCATATGGCCGCCAATGGTTGACGATTTTTCTACCAGATATACTTTATGACCGCCATTTCCTATGTCTAGAGCAGCTTGCATGCCGGTAATGCCGCCGCCCACCACCATGATATCAGGATGAACATTGACTTCGCGTGCATTAAGACTTTCATGATAATTGACCCGGTTGATAGCCCCTGCTACCAGTGTCTTTGCTTTGCGGGTGGCCTCATCTTCATCCTTAGTGACCCAGGAGACCTGTTCGCGAACAGACGCCATCTGGAAAAAATAAGGGTTGAGCCCGGTCCGTTGGCAAACACCCTGAAAGGTCTTCTCGTGGAGTCTTGGCGAACAGGAGGCCACTACAACCCTGTTAAGGTCAAATTCTTTAATGTCTTTTTCAATCATCTCCTGGCCCGGGTCTGAACACATAAACTTATAATCCCGGGCAATTACCACATTTTTCAGTTCTCGAGCAAAGGACGCCACCTCTTCAACACGAATCTTGCCTGCGATATTGATGCCGCAATGACAGACATAAAAACCCAACCTTATGGACA
>JAFCZV010000312.1 GCA_019314155.1 Deltaproteobacteria bacterium | reverse complement strand
GTCGGCATGACCATAGGTCTCACCACTCCGGAAGGAAACCAGGTGCCCGCCCAAATTGTTCATATGGATGATGAAAAATTGACCATGGATTTAAATCACTCCCTGGCCGGCAAATCGTTGACCTTTGAAATCGAAGTTGTGGGCATAAACAGCACTCCGACCCAGAAACCCATGTCCTGCGGTTCCGGGTGTGACTGTTCTTCGGGCTGCGATCATTAACCCGCAACGTTAAAAGGAGGCCGACCCTCGGGACTTTTTGAAAGAGCCTTCTTACCCCAAAGGAATAGGCGCTATATTCTACCCCTGCACAATCTTCCGGCCTGTCCCGATAGTTCCACGGGAACTTACGGGACAGGCCGGGGTAAGTTTGTACGACTTTTGCCAAACTTTGCAAAAGTCGATGGCACTGCAAATCCGAGGCGTAAAGGGCGAAGAGCACCAGGAAAAAGTCAACCCTTTGTTTCTTTGATGACGTCGAGAAAACGTTCGCCATACCTTTCGAGCTTTACCTCCCCGATACCGGTTACTTGAAGCATCGCCGTCCGACTCTGCGGTTTGAGAATGGCCATCTCTTTTAGCGTCTTATCATGGAATACCACATAGGGCGGCAGTCCGAGTTTCCGGGCAATCTCAAGCCGCAGAAGCCGAAGTTTTTCAAAGAGCTGCATCTCTTGTTCGTTCTCAAACTCCAAAACCGTTGGGGAAGAAGGCCTGACGGATTTTTTCGACTTAATCGGATGAGGGTCTTTTCGAAGCTGTACCTGCTGAGTTCCTTTGAGAACCGGCCAGCTCTTTTCAGTAAGGCGGAAACCGGATATTTTCCCAATGTCCACAGACAGGAACCCGCCGGCCAAAAGCTGGCGAAACACGGAACGCCATTCTGTTTGGGACAAATCATCTCCGACCCCGAACGTCTTGAGGCGATCATGCTTCAACCGCTGAACACGCTCCGTGCGGTTTCCGATCAGAACATCCGTCAGGTGTACCGCACCAAAACGCTGACCGGTGCGGTAAACGCAGGACAGGACCTTCTGGGCCGCTATGGAGCCATCCCATACTTCTATTTCCTGACTGCAGGTATCACAATTACCGCATGGATCCGGGTATGCCTCTCCAAAATATCCCAGCAGCATCTGGCGTCGACATCCCGCTGATTCACAATAACCAAATAAAGCCTCCAGTTTCTGCTGCTGAATCCGCTTGAACCCGGCATCACCGTCTGAAGTTTCGAGAAGCCGCCGCATGGCCACGACATCGCCCAGGGAATAGACCATCCAGGCATCTGCAGGTTGTCCATCTCTGCCAGATCGCCCGGTTTCCTGGTAGTAAGCCTCCATGCTGGAAGGTAGATCCAGGTGCGCTACGAAGCGAACATCGGGCTTGTCAATACCCATGCCAAAGGCAATGGTGGCGACGATGACAATAGCGTCTTCCCTAAGAAACCTGTGCTGGTGTAGCTGCCGGGTATGTGCATCCATACCTGCGTGATATGGCAGTCCGTTCACCCCTTTTTCCTGAAGCCACCGGGCCATCTCATCCGCCCGCTTCCGAGTACGCGTGTAAACAATGCCGGCTTCTGAAAAATGATCGTTTTGGATAAAGTCGAGCAGTTGTTTCTTGCCGTTGGCTTTCAGTTTGACCTGATAGTTAATGTTGGGCCGGTCAAAACTGGAGATAAATTGTGATGCATCTGCCAGATCCAGTTTTTCAACGATGTCCTTGCGTGTCGTCGAATCGGCAGTTGCCGTGAGGGCGATTCGGGGCACGCCCGGAAACCTTCCCATCACTTCCACCAGTCTGAGATATTCCGGTCTGAAATCATGGCCCCACTGGGACACGCAGTGGGCCTCGTCAATGGCAAATAGAGCCACCGGGATTTTACCAAAAATTTTTTGGAATCGCTCCGTAAAAAGCCGCTCAGGAGCAACGTAGAGAATATCACACTGCCCGTTCAACACCCTACCCTCGACCTGTTTGAATTCCTCGAGAGAAAGGCTGGAGTTTAAAAATGCCGCCCGAACACCGTTTTGCCTCAGCGCTTCAACCTGGTCCTGCATCAAGGCGATCAGGGGTGACACGACCAGGCCGACGCCGTTCAGCATAATCGATGGGATCTGATAGCATATCGATTTCCCGCTGCCGGTGGGCATCAGCACGAAAGCATCTTTGCCGGCCAGTAAAGTATCGATAACCTCTTGTTGATTTTCCCGAAATGACGGGTAGCCGTAATAGTGGGATAGAACTTGTTGCGCAGTTTTTACCATAAACCACCTGCCGCCGGTTTTCTCGAATCCTTGGACCCTTGACCCTGCCCTATAGGGTAATTTTATCGCATCTTTGCGTGGTATTCCTGCAGAGATCTAACCTGTGGCACACCATCGCGACGCGCTGCGATGCCTTTGGCTGCCGCTACAGCCGCCGCCGTCGTTGTAATGTAGGGCACTTTATATTTGATGGCGGCTTTGCGTATATTTGAACTGTCCTGCGTACTCTTTCGGCCGCTGGGCGTGTTTACCAGAAGATTTATGGTCTCGTTCTTTATTGCATCCACAAGGTCCGGTCTCCCATATCCCAGTTTGCGCAAAGGCGTGTTTTCAATACCCCGCTCTTCTAAATAGTAGTGCGTACCTTCGGTTGTCATTATCTTGAAACCCAGCTCTTTAAAAAGTCTGACAGCTTCCAATGCCGCACTTTTGTCTCGGTCTGCAATGGTAAACAGTACGGCCCCTTCTAAGGGCAGTGATACCTGGATAGCTTCCTGGGCTTTAAAAAATGAGCGGCCATAGGAATGGGAAATACCTAAAACTTCGCCGGTAGATCTCATTTCCGGTCCCAGAATCGGATCAACTTCGGGAAACATGTTGAAGGGAAAAACCGCCTCTTTAATGCCGTAATGGGGTATAGTCCGATGCTTCAGCTCAAGATCCGCGATGCGCTTGCCAAGCATGACCTGCATGGCAATTCTGGCCATGGATATGTTACAAACCTTGGATACCAACGGTACGGTCCGCGATGCTCGGGGGTTGGCTTCCAGCACATACACCGTATTTTCGAATATCGCGTATTGCATATTCATCAGCCCGATAACGTTCAGCTCGATTGCAATCTTGCGTGTATATTCTCTAATGGTTTCGATGTGCTTCGGCGCTATGCTTACCGGCGGAATAACGCATGCCGAATCACCGGAATGTATTCCAGCCAGTTCAATATGTTCCATTACGGCCGGCACAAAAGCATCCGTACCGTCGGCAATCGCATCGGCTTCAGCCTCAATGGCATTATCCAGAAATCTATCGACAAGAATCGGCCTTTCGGGAGAAATCTCCACCGCTGCCTCAAGATAGAATTTTAGGGATTTTTCATCCTGTACTACTTCCATACCACGGCCCCCCAAAACATATGAGGGCCTGACCATTAAAGGATATCCTATC
>JAFCZV010000606.1 GCA_019314155.1 Deltaproteobacteria bacterium | reverse complement strand
TTAAAGCATTTGTGAATTCTCTTGGCTATGGACGTTTTACCGTTTCCCGGTGCGCCATACAAGAACACGCCCCTGCCGGAATTAATTGCCGGTCCCAGCGTAAAAAAGACATGTTGTTCCAACACCAGGTCGTGGAATGCTTCTCGCAATTCTTCAACCCCGGGAGTTTCATTTTGAATGGATTGGCTCTCGACGCTTTTCAAGTAGTCGGTGAAAGGAACCGGAGCGGAACCAACGTAGGCCGAAGATTCAACACCTATGATAGCTTTTGTTCGTCCCTGCTCTGTCAGCATGTATACGAAATCATTCATGCCGGCATCGGATTTGTAGGTTAGAAATAGTTGTTGTTTTAAGTCCGACAGGATGTGTTCAATTGACTTGAACTGAAGACAGATTTCATCGGCAATTTGTCTACCGGTCATTACTCCCTGACAATGAAGAAGTTTAAAGATAAGATCTTCAATAAGCTTCTCGTTGAGTCCGGTTTGATCCAGATCTTCCAAGACAGGGGGATAAAACTTTCTTTCTGATATATCCTTGATGGAAAGAACCTTCTTATCTTGGTGTGTGAAACTCATGCTTGATTCCTTTTAAGTTTTACTATCTATTTTCCCCAAATTGCCTGATTTCTACATTGCAGCTTCGTGAACAGGGAATAACCTGCTTACTATAATGAGATATTTGCTGCTTTTTTATGAAAAGACATTGGAACCGAGTAATATGGATCAGTGTCTACTGGCAATAACAAGACGTCTGTAACGGATATTTCCTTCGATAATAAGGGCAAAAAACATTTCTATCGCCTTTGGTGTGAACTGGATTTTGATCATGATCCATGGCTTGACTCCTTGGTTGAATTTCATGCGATACAAACTTCGGTTCACGTTATATTTTGTATATCCCTGCTGATGACCGAAAAATAAGATGCACCCGAATCGGAGAAACCGTTGATTAAGTGCCACCTCAAACTCCCTTTGTAAGTATAACCTCTGGAGGCGTTTCGCCATCCCATGGTATTTTTATAGGTGTTGAAGTTGGGTGGCACTTAATTGCGTTAATACATATTGATTACAAAGAGTTTTCCGAACTTGGTTCATAGTTATAGCAGAAACCATGCCAAATCTTTCTGCAAAACTTATAAGTGCCATAAATTCAGATATTTAGATTAAATAGGCGAATTGCATACTTAAATTTTTGACATTATTTAGCAGTTACGATGCCGCTTTTTGACAGGTTTTTAAATATTTCTGGGGTGTAATGTTGATGACCTGATAAGGATGTTTGGAGCCAACTCTATTATCGCTCATGTTGCCAGGGTTGGGAGCAACTACGGCGGAAACAGCACTCGATTTATGAACCAATGGTTCCGAATAAATGGGTACAAATTGACAGATGTTGAATCTGTTCAACTTGAATTTAAGTATTCACTTTGTGGTCATATAGTAAGATTTCTTCAATAATCTTCTTGGGAATAAATTGCTTTAACAGCCTGGGCCGTAACCTGATTTTGTGCGAGAAAATGTAGCCTCCCACTAATACGGCCCAGGCTTTTTAATGCCATATCCAGAGCAAACCCGACCTCATCTTTCTTATCGTTAATAATTCCACTTGATTTATTATCTGTTCGCTGATAGAATTATTTATCATTTAAATCATGGGGGAGCTACAGCCCTCGCATAGGCCCTTGGAGTTTGTCTTTCTCCAGGGGTTTTTTATTGCCCATTCACCCTATCCCTCAATTTCCCTGAACACCTAAACTTAACAACCTTCCTTGGTTCCAACATCATAGCATCACCAGTATTTGGATTTGTTAACCGGTGCGATCTCAATCAGGCTGATCTATCCAGTTTTCAGTAGAAAAAAATGTTAAGTTTTGTTAAGTCTTGCAGGAGGCCATCAATCTGGAATTTAGCTGAACCATAAACCAAAAGGGGCGGCGGAAATGAAACATGATACTGTAGAACAATTAAATTCACTTTTAAAGAAGTTTGCGGAAGATCCAGATTTCTACACCAACAACCCATCACAACTGTTTAAAGAACATTCTATCAATGTGGTTTTTGCGTTATTTAAAAGAAAAAGGTTTTAACGAACAACACATAGGCATTACTTTAGAGGATAAGGATGATAAAAGGAAAATAGACGCAGCAGTTTCTATGGAATTAGATAAAATGGAACAAGAGATGAATTTTCATATTATATCTTATGAAGAAAACGAAGCTCGGTTGCTGTATATACTACATCTATTACTTCACAATGCCCTGACTGTCTTTCATCTTTACCGAAGGAATATAGGTGTCGGGCAAACAATGAGATTTACTATAAACCAACACAAAAAAGAAGCACATGACACTTATAGTTTTGATATTGAGGCTAAAAAGGAAAATATAGATTTTGGGCCAACGATCCATTAAAAAAGGGG
>JAFCZV010000311.1 GCA_019314155.1 Deltaproteobacteria bacterium | reverse complement strand
AAAGCGAGTACAATCATAAATACTTTCATCGTTTAAATACATTTCGACATCCACCAGGGATTGGGCCAGCACATTAAGAATATAATCATCTGCCTCTTCGGCCTGGGCATATAGACTTGATCTCCATTCATCAAAAGAGACATATTCAGATATCAGTTTCATCTCAAGCAGTAAATCAAATACCACTCTGGCCGGCATTGGATCGTTCTGCACAATATTGAATACCTGGCTGAAATTGGAGGGATTGCTTGCAAAAAGAACAATGGATTTCACCAAAAAGTCTACCGGAGTTAGTTCGAAAGCCCAATTGTTCATATCAGGTGCACAGTTAACCTGGGCGCAGGCATCAACAATCATGGATTGAAAATCACTCGGATTTGTTACCCCTGTGACACTGTGATGTCCAATATTGCCCGGGCGGTACAAACAGACCGGCAGGCCCCTGGATACCGCTTCCCAGACCAGTTTTTCGGCAACCCATTTGGCCTGGCCGTATCCGTTTGTCAAATGATCGGCATATGAATCAATATCACTGTTTTCCAAATATGTTGCTTGATCTTCTCCTGCAAATATACCGTTTGTCGATATGTAATGAATCGGCTTGGTTGCCGATGTGCATGCTAAGCGCAAGATCTCCTGGGTACCATTTACGGCAGCAGGTTTAATCACAGAATATGAATAGACATAATTTACCAAAGAAGCACAGTGAAAGATCAAATCGATTTCTTCGGCCAATTCATTAAACCGTGCAACCGACAATCCAAAAAATTTTTTTGTTAAATCACCGGTAACGGCGATAATACGATCTTTAAGCTCCCGGCCCGGTAATTGATAGTATTTCAGATTGTTGACGACACGATTCAGGGTGTCGTTCCGGTCACCCTCTTTTGAACGTACCAGGCAGAAAATTTTTACATCATCTTTGGTTTCCCGTAACAATTCATCAAGCAAGAATGCACCTAAAAACCCTGTGGTCCCGGTAATAAGGATGGACTTGGCATCAGTCAACGACAGAGGTTTCTTCACCACAACCGGTGTAATGGAAGCATCCAAGTAGGCATCCTCTCTGATTGAAACATGCTCCAAACCACGATCTATTCCATTATAAATATAGTAAACAAGCTTGGAAATATTTGGGTATTCATAAATATCTTTAACTTTAAGCTGAACCTTAAATATTTCTTCGATTATTATCGTTAATTCAACCGCCAATAAGGAATGACCGCCAAAGTCAAAGAAATTTGAATTATTACGGATAGTCCCCTCTTCCAGACTTAAAATACGTTCCCACAATGTTCGCATTGTACTTTCCCGGTCTTCAAAGGATGCATTTTCATCCAGAAAAATATCTTCAAGATCGTATTGATATTTACGTGGGGGTGCAGGAAGCCTTGCGCGATTGAGTTTGCCGGTAATAGGGTTGATAGGAATATTTTCCAACTCTACATATGTGCCAGGAATCATATAATGCGGCAGATGAGGCTTTAATTTGTTGCGCAGATCAACGCTTGTGCCGGTTAACTCATCTATTTTCCATTCCGCAGTTGCATGCCTGACGACATATCCCACCAGACGTTTGTCCTCCCCTTCTTCACCCTCGGCGATAACGGCACAACTTTTAACATTTGCGTGTTCGTGCAAAGCCGTTTCAACAGCGCCTAAATGTATGCTGTATCCACGTATTTTTACCATATAATCGCAGCGACCTTTAATCTCCAGCTTCCCGTCTGGATGAATTGCAGCCAAATCTCCGGTTCTATAAAATCTTTTGCCCTCAATTAAAACAAAACGTTCTGCGGTTAAGTCCGGTTTCTTCAAATATCCTTTGGCCAGGCAGGGACCGCCGATGTAAAGCTCACCGACGCCTCCCGAAGATACCGGTTGCATCTTCTCGTCGAGCAACTTGATTTCTATTCCCGACATAGGTTTTCCCACCGGACAAATCCCGGACGGCAGGTCTTCGACATCCCGCAGGTCTGTATCGGCCACATCATGACATTCGCTGATACTGTATGTATTCAGCAGGCGAACATGGGCCGGCATTCTTTTTAAAGCCCTGTTCTTGAGCTTGGTGGTAACCACTTCACCATTTAGCCAGATGACTTTGAGCGCAGCAAGTTTGGATTGAATTAGATCAGCATCAATTGAGTTGACAACTGTTTCCAGCAATGACGGTGTAAATAAAATCTCGGTGATCTCAATATTTCCCATACAAAGAATATGTTGCAGGCGATACGATCTCCGGGTTGATATGAACTGGTTTCATACCTGTGCAGGTACGAATGCACCGCCCCCCGGTGTGGTGCCATTATTCCTTTCGGCTCACCTGTTGTGCCCGAAGAATAGGTAATGTAGGCTAAATTGTCTAACGTTAATGATGCAACCGCATCTGTATCATATTGACAGTCTTTCCAGCTGTGCTCAACATCGATGTTCAACGTTTTGTTGGTATTTATTTGATTCAGTCTGTTTGCATACTTACTTTTGGTGATAATGACTTTCGGCTCGGCCTCATTAGATATTTTTTCCAGCAGGTAATCGGGATTGGCCAGATCCATTGGCATATAAGCGCCGCCGGCCTTTAGAATGGCGATATAGGCGATGACATACTCAACACTGGTTTCCATCAGAATACCAACGGCGCTGTCAAAAGTTACGCCCTGTTGTTGGCAATATCCCGCTAAAGCATCGGACAGTTGGTCAAGCTGTGCATAGGTCAGCACCTTGTCACCGTCAACAACAGCAACTAAATCAGGTGATCGCTCGGCCTGGTTCTGAAATAATTGATGCAAGCACAACTGTTCTATTTTCATTCGACCTCCTTTAATAAAATAATCTAAAAATATCAATAGAAGAACCGGGTTGCTTTGCTCATAGTTGGAATACTGAAATAATTAGGTTTTCAAATATATTGACGTAGTTCCATCCATATCCCTCCGTTTGACACAAGCAGCTTGATAGTGTATAAGTCGATACTTTATATTTTAATATTATATATTTTAATATTATATATTTTAATATTTTTGATTAATAATGTAAAGATCAACAATATATAGATCTATAATATAAATTGAAATGTTTTTTCGATTCTGAACCCAGGCAACCAAAGGAGGAGACATGAAAAACGAACATATTCACCCGGCTATTGATGAGCTTAAAGATGATCTGGCGAAGGGCAAAATCACACGGCGAGAATTTCTACGCACAACCACACTGCTTGGCCTATCCGCCACAGCGGCCTACGGCCTGGCATCCAAGATACTGGGCAAGGAGGTGTTGCCTGATTTCGTGTCATCCGCCATGGCTGCCGGGCAGAAAAAGGGCGGTTCATTAAAGTTTGGTATGGTGGTACAAGAAATGGCCGATCCGGCGACATATTCATGGACCGAGAAATCCAACGTTGCCCGGCACATCATCGAGTACATGGTGGAGACCGGACCGGACAACATCACACGACCCAATCTGGCAACCAGCTGGGAGGTATCCGACGATTTGAAAACCTGGACCTTCCATCTGCGCAAAGGGGTTAAGTGGTCAAACGGCGACGACTTCAATGCCGATGATGTGGTGTTCAACTTTACCCGCTGGCTCGATCCAAAAACCGGATCCTCCAACCTGGGTCTGTTCGACGCCATGCTCGAAGAAACCGGCGAAAAAGACAAGAAAGGGAATCCTGTCAAGCGTATGATCAAAAACGCGGTGCAGAAAGTGGACGATCATACGGTCAGACTCAACCTGAAAGCTCCGGTGCTGTCGATTCCCGAGAACCTGTACAACTATCCCACCGGAATCGTTCACCGCAATTTTGAGAAAGAAGGCGGGGATTTCTCCAAAAACCCGGTGGGAACCGGACCCTACGAACTCGCTGAATTCAGGGTTGGTGAAGTGGCTGTCTTGAAAAAACGCAAAGAACCCTATTGGGGCGGAGAGGTCTTTCTGGACGAGATCCGCTTTATCGACCTGGGCGGAGATGCCGGCGCTTATCTGGCCGCCATCGCCTCAGCTCAGGTGGATGGACTCTATGAGCTTGATCTGACCACGCTGGAAGCGGCAAAGAATTTTCCGGGAATCAAGGTGATCTCGATTCCATCGACCCAAACCGGCGTGATTCGCATGAAGGTGAACAAGAAACCGTTTGACGATATCCGTGTGCGCAAGGCGGTTCAGAAAACCTGCGATGCCCAGAGACAACTCGACATCGCCCACCGCGGTTTGGGGATCGTTGGGGAACACCATCATGTGGCCAAGATACACCCCGAATATTTTGCCTTGTCGCCGTTCAAACGGGACATAGCAGGGGCCAAAAAACTGCTGGCCGAGGCCGGCTACCCCAATGGCATTGAATTAACCTGCAATGTTGGGAATACCAACGGCACCTGGGAGCAAGACAGCGTGGCCGTGTTCAAGGAGGATGCCGCCAAAGCCGGGATCAACATCAAAATGAACGTGATGCCTTCGGCACAATATTGGGATGTTTGGACCAAGGCGCCCTTGAGCCTCACCTCCTGGACTCACCGGCCGCTGGCCGTCATGGTTCTGGGGCTGGCTTACCGCACCGGTGTGCCCTGGAACGAGTCCAGCTACGCCAACCCTGAGTTCGATGCCGCCCTGACCGCAGCGGAATCGACGCTGAATGTCGAAGATCGCCGGGTCAAAATGGAGAAGGTGGAGAAAATACTTCAGGATGACGCCGTTCTGGTCCAGCCTTTCTTCCGTTCGGTATTCACCGCGATACGCGAGAATGTCATCGGCTTTGAAATGCACCCAACCCGATACTATCGCTTTCACAAGGTCTCTTTGGCCTAGTTCGAAGTTGCGTAAGTTTTTCAAGGGGAGCATTATGGTGCTCCCCACAGCTTCTTTTTAAGAGCGATTCGTTGTATCAAAAGGAGGCAAGATGGTCACCTTGGTGGTAAAGCGCATCGGATTCATGATTTTTACCATGATTGTCGTATCGCTGATTCTTTTTCTTTTGCTGGAAACGAAGCTCACCGGCGACCCGGCAGCCCGGGTGCTCGGCCAATTTTCAAACGAAGAACAGCGGGAGTTATGGCGGGAGCAGCACGGCTATAATCAACCTGTCGCGCTGCGTTACGTCAAGTGGCTGGGCAATTTTGCGACCGGCGAGCTGGGTGAGTCCATCCGTTTTAAAGGCCCTGTAGCCGACGTTATGTTGCCGCGGCTGTGGAACACTGCTATTCTGGGCTTTGTGACGTTTGCCATTATGATCCCGCTCTCTTTGACGTTAGGGGTTTTGTCGGGAATGAAGGAGGGTTCAATGCTCGATAGAACGATATCGGTTTTCGGCATTATTACAACTTCCGTGCCGGAATTTGCCAGTGCGGTAATGTTCTCCGCCATCTTTGTATTTAGCCTGAAATGGCTGCCCGGCACCAGCAGTATGTCGGGCGGGTTTGAATTCAAACAGTTGATTCTGCCGGCTATGGTGCTGATCGTCTATGATTTTGGCTATGTCGCCCGCATGACCCGGGCATCAATGGCGGAAGTGATGACCTCCCAGTATATAAGGACAGCGGTGCTAAAGGGCCTGCCTTACCGATCGGTAATCGTTAAGCATGCGTTGCGCAATGCATTAATCGCACCTTTCACAGTCATCATGTTACAAATCAACTGGCTG
>JAFCZV010000310.1 GCA_019314155.1 Deltaproteobacteria bacterium | reverse complement strand
GATTTTCACTTCATTTCCTTTAAAACGAAACGCTTTTGGTAATCTAACCGCTTGCGATCGACCGTTTTGAAATATTTTTGCTATTGATTCCATAGCCTACTCCCTCCTCATAATAACGATATATATCAATATATACCACACATCTTAAAAAGTCAATCATAGCGATCTTCCCCATGTGGGACGGGGTTAATGGGGGACGCGTTGGGATTGAATATTGAAGAACAAAGCTATTGAAGATTGATAAAATATTGAACCGCCCCGGCCATAGAGATTGATGATTGTCGCCCCGGTTAAATCCGCCTTCGGCTGACCGCGATGCGGTATTTAACGGGGTAAAATTGATGATTGAAAAACAATACTGAACCGCCCCGGTTAAATACGTCCCAGTACGATTTTCCGAACCTACGGGATAAATTTCACTCCTCACTTCGTGAATTGAACAGGGCCCCGATAGCGGGATCTCCACTGCGTTCCACCCCGAAGGATCGGGATCTCCGCTTCGCTTCGTCCCGATAGCGGGATCTCCGCTTCGCTTCGACAGGCGGGATAAAAATTTAACGGGGCAAGCAAGGTTTAAGGGTTGAAAAGAAGCACGGTGAAAGAACAGTAATGAAGACGCTATAAATTTTCCCACTTTTCTAAGGAGATCTTCTTTTTTATTCCATGTTCAATTTCTTTTAAAAGCATCTTTACTTGAGGAATAGAATATTCTTTGTTGTTTGGTAAGGTTAATGTGTATGTCTTATATCGCATATAGAAATGACGTCCACCTGGTTCAGGTGGCTCAAAGCCGAATTTCTTTAGTTTTTTGATAAATTCTCTTCTTTTGCATGGCTTCCATTTACCCATGAGTAGTAGCCTCTGAATGAAGAGCAGGCATTTTTTTGTTCAGATTAATCTTGCTCATAACTGGCAATTTATCCCCATGCCTAATTTTTACAATCAGCCATCCCTCGAGAGAGGATTTCAATTCTTGCTGGCACTGATAAAGTGTTTCTCCAAAGGCAACAACGCCCGGGCATTGTGGTATTTGCCCGGAGAAAGTATCATCTTCAAGCTTATCATAAACGGCCTTAGCCATGGCCTTGTTAATGTATTCGATAAGCATATCTTTTCCTCCTAAAAAATATTTTTTGGTAAATTTTATCATAATACGTCTTAAATCGAAAAAACAACCGAAAAATGACTCCTTGCGAGATGAGACCTTTGCACAACCCATCCAAAATCATTCTCGCCAATGGGGGACGCGCCAATGGGGGACGTTGTTACATTATGAAGTTATGCCAGATATTCGTATCAATAAGATACATTATCTCCATTCCGATGCCTTATGTTGCAGATCTACAGATGTGTATTTTTTACCTAAATCAGAAAGGCTACCTTCCCAATCAAATTTGAGCTTGTATTTTTTACCATGAGTCCCGTATTTGTTTGATAAAAAATCAATAAAGTCAACGACCTGCTTTTGTATTTTTGGCGGGAGATTGTTTATTTTGAATTCAATCTTTTCTATCTCCATTACTTATATCCCTTTTTCAAAATAATGAGTTATTCGATTAAATTGGTTTGAAGTTGAAATTATTTTTCCATATTTTCCAATATTCGTCAATAAATCATTTTCATCTGTAACTACTCAGGTATTTAGGTTGAAGACTGAAGGCTGAAGTATATCAATCATCTCGCAACGCTCGAATTAAACCATTCAAGACCTTCTCTGTTTGGACAGGATTAACGGGATTTTACAGGATGTTTATTTTCTTTTTTTGACAGTTTCCGGAAGAAACTGCCAAAGTTAAATCCGCTGCGCACTTTGTGCGAGTGAACAGTGAATATTGAATATTAAAAAACCGAAATTCTTTGTCTCTCGCCCCAGCCATTGGAATTGTAGATTGAAAATTGAATATTGAATATTGATAGTAAAAAGAGAAACAGCGTAGGGGTCAAACTTTGATCATTGATTAAAGTTTTTTTTGAATAATGAAAAGTGAATGGTAAAAATAGTAAGACGTTATTCGTTGAGAGGGTTATGGGTGAACAGAAAACATAATCAGCGGGGCGATGCATTAAAACAGCCTTCATATCCTATCAACTTTGGGAAATACTTAGTGTATATACCTCTATCTCTGGTAAGAATAGCACCGCATTTCGCTGAAGCGAACCCTCCGACATGAAAATCCGACAAGAAGTGCTTTTTGAGATTCAGCCTTAGACCACACTGAGGACATTTTACTCTTTTTTTTCGTTTCAAATATTTCATCCATGCTTCTGATGCGGCAATAACAGATTCGATGTCAAGCGGTTCTATGATAATTTTGTGTTCCTCTAGAAACTCATTCAATAACTTTGTGTCTCCCTTGAATTGCGGCATCAGTTCCGCATACACCACCGAGGGTGAAATCAAATTCTCTCTTCTTGCAAGAGCAGTGTAAAACTTGTTCTGGAAGCTTCTAAATTCATCTTTCAAAATATCAAGCAGGATAGTCGTATCTACGCAGATTCTCAATTCACTTCACCCCGGACTTCATCCATATATTCCATTGTTGTAAGTCCACCTTTAAACCTTCCACACCATTTTTCCCTGACCCTTTCTATTGGATCAACAACGAGGACATATTTTTGCCCCTCTTTTTTGATATCAACTTCGGTTCCAGGTATAATACCTAGTTCTTTCCTAACTTTTACAGGAATGGTTACTTGATATTTTGCAGTTACTTTAGACAATTCCATCACCTCCCTATGGTATACCTTTATTGCCAAAAAGTATACCTTATGCTCGTTTGCTTGTCAATTCCTTTTGGGATTGTTGATTGATGATTGTTGAATGTTGATTGAAAAACAAGGCTGAACCGCCCCGGTTAAATCCGCTGCGCTCCTCACTATCGTGAATTTCACTGGGCAGGCAAAGCCGCGAAGGACGCTAAGGGTTTTATTTGTTTTCCTGATCGGAACGGACGATCAGAAAAAGAACCATGCCCTGTCCGGGCGGGCACAGATGATTGTTGATTGAAAAACAATGCTGAACCGCGAAGGCGCAAAGGACGCTAAGGTTTTGTACGAATCGGGTACGACAGCCGGAAAAGATGGCTGCCGTTTCGATTCGAACAAATATCTCGGCCTGCGGCGGGCTTACTCTTTTAGGTTGTTTACCATGCGTTTTATAAAGACATAGGGGTCAGGTCTTCATTCTTCACACTTTTGTAAAGGGTGTCAAAGCTTGAATTGTGGAATTGGTGTCAAAGCTTGAATTGTGAATTAAAATAATTTGTTAGGCTCCAGCCATAGAGATTGTCGATTGACTATTGAATATTGAAAGATTGAAGATCGTTTTCTCTCGCAAAGGCGCAAAGAGCGTAAAGGGTAATGGGTATTGCAGAGATGATTTTATCTAATACGTTTTCTCAGAATATTGTAAAAACTTTCTCTTTTAGCGATCATTAATATATAAGAATGAA